>CALICC010000282.1 GCA_938049325.1 uncultured Ilumatobacter sp.
GTCCAGCCCATCGAACTCAAGATGAGCGCCACCTTGCGTCTGCGCCGACTCTCCAAAGGCGCAAAATACAAAGAAGATCTCCAGCAGCTCGTCCTTCCGTTGCCACGTCGGACCGACCCTGCGGAGTTCCTCGTCAAGTTCTTCCGAGACCTCGTGCCCGACGAGGACTGAGCGACGCGACGCCAGCGTGGGCGATGCGGTTGCGCTGCGGACGACCCGGCGGCGGGCGCTGTTCGGACGGGTCCGAGCCGGTAGCGTGCACCTCCGTGAATCGCCGTGTCCTGTCGATCCTGCTCCCCTGCTCCATCGCGGCGCTCGTCTCGGGTTGCGCAACCTTCTCCGAGACCGACGTCGTCGCCCGCGTCGGCGACACCGAACTGTCGGTGGAGCAACTCGACGAGCTCATCGAGGCGGTCGCCGGCGGCGATCCTGCCGCAGCCGGCGCACTCCCCGAAGGAGTCGACGACGCAAACGTCGCTCGGCAACAGATCTCGGCCTGGATCTTCGAAACCTCGCTCGGCCTGTCCGACGAGGAGGTCGAAGAGTCGTACGCACTCGGCCTCATCGACTCCGGGGTCACCTGCCCGAAGGTGATGGTCACCCCGACCTTCGAAGAAGCACAGCTGGCCGAGACCCGACTGGCCGCAGGCGAACCGTTCGGCGCGGTTCTGGCCGAGCTCAACATCGACCCGAGCCTCGCCGAGTCCAGCGGAGCGATCGGCTGCATCACACTCGAGCAGATCGATCTCACGGGGCAGCCCTCACCCGACATCCAGGCAATCCTCGACATCAACGCAGCGAACCCGATCTCGGTGCAGGAGATTCCGATCCCTGATGGGACGCTCGCAGGACTGCTCGTCCAGCACACTCCGTTCGAGGAGCTTGCTGCGGCCGATTCCGCATCCGTTGTCTCGAACATCGAATTCCAAGCGGCGCAAGGACTCGACGTCGACGACCTCGACGTCTACGTCGACCCGCGATACGGCGCGTTCGATGCCGCAACCGGTGCGGTCATCGCGCTGAGATGATCACCATCGTCGGGCTGGGGCCGGGCGGCGTCGAGTACGTCACCGCCGACACACTCGACGCGATCGAGCGGCACGATCGCCGCCACCTCCGGACCGCGATTCACCCGTCGGCGACGTTGCTCACCGCCGCTGAGGGCCGCCTGGTGACGTACGACGACGTCTACGACACGGCGGACACGTTCGAAGACGTCTACAACGACATCACGGACCGCGTCATCACCGACGCTCGGGCGCACGGCGACGTGCTCTACGCCGTCCCCGGGTCACCACTCGTGCTCGAACGCACCGTCCGGTTGTTGCTGCGCCGCTGCGCGGACGAGCAGATCGAGGTCGACATGCGCCCCGCAATGTCGTTCCTGGACCTTGCGTGGAACCGTCTCGCGCTCGACCCCATCGAGGAACGCGTCCGACTGATCGACGGCCACGACTTCGCAACCGCAGCGGCTGGCGAAACCGGCCCGCTGCTCATCGCTCACACGCACGCCAATTGGGTGCTGTCAGACATCAAGCTCGCCGTCGAGCACGCGACGGGCGACGAACCGATCACCATCTTGCACGCGCTCGGCACCGACGACGAGGCCGTCGTCACCACCACCTGGTCGGAGCTCGACCGCACCATCGAAGCCGACCACTTGACCTCGGTCTATGTCCCGCACCTGGCAGCACCGGTCGGGCGTGAGTACATACGATTCCACGAGCTCACGCGGACACTCCGCGAGCAGTGCCCGTGGGACATCGAGCAGACTCACGCGTCACTCGTCCCATTCCTGCTGGAGGAAACCTACGAGGTGGTCGATGCACTCCAGGCGCTCGACTCCGACGACCCGACCACCGACGACGATCTGGTCGAAGAACTCGGCGACCTGCTGTTTCAGATCGAGTTCCATGCGGTGATCGCCGAGCAAGACGGCCGATTCAGCATGGCCGATGTGGCCCAGGGAGTGCACGACAAACTCGTTCATCGGCACCCGCATGTGTTCGGCAACGTCGAGGCCGAGACGACCGACGAGGTCTTGTCGAACTGGGACGACATCAAGCAGCGCGAAAAGGGTCGTACATCGATCTTCGATGGCATCCCGCGCTCGATGCCCGCGCTGGCGTATGCCGCCAAGGTCGGACGCAAGGCATCAAAGGTCGGCTTCGACTGGCCCGATGTCGATGGCGCGTTCCCCAAGATCACCGAAGAGACCGCTGAACTCGCCGAGGCCATGGCGACCGGCAACGACGCGCTGTCGGCGGGCGAACTCGGTGACCTGCTATTTGCCGTCGTCAACGTGGCCCGTCACATCGGGGTCGACCCGGAGCTTGCGTTACGCACCGCCTCCGACAAGTTCCGCACGAGATTCGAGGGCGTCGAAGCGCTGGCTCGACACGACTCGATCGATCTCAAGCAGGCTGACCTCGCGACACTCGACCGACTCTGGGACGCCGTCAAAGCGACCGAGTCGGACGACCCGAGCTGACCCTGACCTGAACAGATCGAACACCAGCCGCCGGTCACACCGGTGATGGTCAGTGATCGGTTGAAGCGAGCTCGTCCGCCCCCGCACCGGACGATGAGTCTTTCACCACGGACTGGTGGACGAACTTGGGGATCGAGAACGATTCGACCTCGGGTACATCGCCGAGCGCACTCAGCGTCTCTGACGGCGTCGGAGTCGACGTAGGCGGCGTCGGCACGGTCGGCGTCGGGCGACTCTCCAGCGACGACGCACTGTCAGCGAGCAGCGACGACGATGTCGCCGACGGCTGTGCGACGGCCGGCGCAGGAGTCTCAGGCGTCAGTGAGAGCGAGAGCGAGAGCGACGGTGCGGCCGGGCGCTCAGGAGCACTCGCGGGATCAGCGACGGGCGCCGCTGGTGCCACGGTTGCCGCTGGTTCGACAGTTGCTGGTTCTACAGTTGCTGGTTCGACGGATGCTGGCGTCGGCATCGCGACGGGAGCGGGTGCGGCGACAGCAGGGGGCGCGACGTCTGCTGGCACAGCTTCGGCGTGCACGACCTCGTCGATGGCAGGCGTCATGGCAGCTGGAGCTGCGGGCACATCTGCGACGTGTGCGACCTGGTCGACGACAGGCGTCGAGACAACCGAAGCCGCCAGAGTGTCTGGAGTCGCAACCACCGCTGGTTCGGGTGTGACAACTTCGTCGGCTGGACGTGCCGCGTCGGCAACCACGGCAGCGGAGTCCGCCCGACTCGGTGTCGGAATCCGATCATCGACCGATGCGGCGTCGTGACCCACAACGAGATCGCCAGGCGCCGCGCTCGTACGCTGCCGACCCTCGTCGTCGTCCCCGAAGTCGACGGTCGGTCCAGGTGCGCGCATGGCGGCCGCTCGTTCTTCGATTCCGGCGCGCTGCTCGGCCAAGAAATTGTGCTTGTCGGCAATCGAGGCCGCACCGTCGCCGATCACGCGACTCGACTCGGTGATCGCGACAGTTGCGATGAGCTCGAGGAGCGCAGCGAGCGCGAGGTAGCCGGCAATGCGGCCGAAGCGGTCGATGTCGGTCTCTTCGACGAGCGTCGCCAAGCCACCGAGACCCTGAATGTGCACGAGCAGCACGACGCCGAGCGCGTAGGCGAGCCGAAGGGGACTGCGCCGAGCACCGACCGAGATGGCCGCACGCTCGAGCAAGAAGAAGGGGACGTACATCGCTGCTGCCTGGAGCCCGAACCGAAGGACGAGCGGTGCGATCTGCTCGGTGTCTTGATACCGGTCGGCAATCCACCAGATTGCGTAGGCGGCTCCGGGCCATGCAGCTGCGGCCAATACCGGGTTGCGGCGGCGTCCACTTGCGATTCGAGCGTTCAACACGGTGACGAACGCCCAGATCGACGCGACCACGGTGGCTCCGAGGGCAAGCGTGCGCTCGAAGGATTGCAGACCGTCTAATGCCGTCCAGGCCCGCTCACGCTGTGCAGGCAGGAGTGCCCCGTCGGCAGCCTCTCGCCAGAACAGGAACATCACGAGCGCACCGACGATGCTGATCAATGCCAAGCCGGCGATCGCAATCATCAGGGCGAGTCGAACGATCGAAATCCCCGGAACGAGCCGCACGCGGCTGCGGACATCTCGAGCGATCGGCGGACGTGCGTCAGCGCGAAGGGCACGGGCGAAGGCGCCGGTGACTCCTCGACCGACCGTGACCGACACGACGCCGTTGCGTCGGTCGTACGCTCGACTCACCGCATCTTCCACGAGGCGTCCACCGCGCCACGCCAAGACCAGCACGATTGCCACCGGCGGAACGAAGACGATGCCGATGGCCCACGCGGGCGCAACACCGTCGAAGTCCTCGCCGTAGGCGCCACCCGAACGCAGTCCGAACAACGTGAATGCGCCGACGATGGCAAGCGAAACCGGCACCCACACCCAGCGGGCGAGTTCACCCGAACCGCTACCGAGGCGACGCATCATCGACGACAACAGGAACAACGGGCGATACGACACGAAGAGGATGCCGATCAGCGTGCCGCATGCGACCGCAAGTGGAATCGGAGAGGTGACTTCGGCGCCCGGCTCATTCAAGCGTCGTTCGAGGTAGGCGACCGTTCCGATCGCTGCGGCGGCGATTGCCGCTGGCGTCAACCACGACATGGCGGCGTCGCGTGGCGACAACGGGTTCTGCGAGACGGCGGCCGCCAGGAGACGGCGAGCGTTCTCGACCACCAGCCACGTCCAGCCGACCGTGCCGAGCGCCGTCAAAATGCCGGCGGCGATCTCGATCCATGACACGAAACCGATGCGATCCTCACCATTCATCGCACGCGTGACCTGCAATCCTGCGAGGACGAGGCCGACCGTTGCTGCGAGCAGCGTGAACGCGAGCACAGGGGTCGTGATCATGGGCTTCTCCACGAGCATCACCCGTGGGTCTCGTTCTTGTGCCGTGCGGTCGTCGTCTTTGGCTGGCAGCGTCAGAGGCGCGCCGCCCTGTTCAGAGTCGGGACCCAATGGGCGCTCAACAACGACGTCGACATCACTCACATGGGGAACATCGGCGTCGCTGGAGCCGCGCTTGAGCCGAATTTGAGAACGATTTGACGCTTGACTGTGCGAATGCGCGTGCAAATCGCCAGCCCCTGGGACCATCCGCACATCGCCGCGCTGCCGTTCTCAGACCGCCTCACCGACTGGCAACTCCCCGATATGCATGGGGTGTTGGGCCTGCATCGCCACGTGGTTCGCCTCATCGAACTCGACAACGCCAGCTACGTCATCAAGGAACTCCCCGACGATCTGGTGCGACGCGAGTATCGCCTCTTGCGCGAACTGGCTGTTCACGGGCTGCCGACGGCCGAAGTCGTTGCCGCGGTCACCGAAAAGGCCGAGCAGGTCGACGGGATGCTCGTGACGCGGCACCTCGACTACTCGATCCCATACCGCACGCTGCTCGCCGGACGAGGGCTCACCATCCCGTACCTCGGCGAACGAGTGCTCGATGCGCTCGTCGGCCTGCTCGTCCGGCTCCACCTCGCCGGCTTCTTCTGGGGAGATTGCTCACTGTCCAACACGCTGTTTCGGCGCGACGCCGGTGCGTTGACTGCGTACGTCATCGACATGGAAACCGGTGAGCAGCACGACCGGCTCTCGCCGGGGCAACGCAACCTCGACCTCCAGATGGCAACGGAGAACGTCGCCGGCGGACTTCTCGACCTCCAGGTTGGCGACCGGCTCAAGGCCGACATCGACCCGTGGGAAGTCGCCATGGAAATCGAAGGCCGGTACCACGCCTTGTGGAGTGAGCTCACCGACGCGCAAGAGTTCAGCCCGGGCGAGACGTACAAGATCGACCAACGACTCCAACGGCTGCACGACCTCGGCTTCGACGTCGAAGAGATGGACATCGTCGACGACGTCGCCGGCGGGCGACTGCGCTACATCCCACGCGTGGTCGAGCACGGGTTCCACAGCGAACGCCTCAAGAACCTCACGGGCCTCGAAGCAACCGAGAATCAGTCGCGTCGGCTTCTCGACGACATTCGCTCGTTCGGTACCGAGTTACACGCGGAGCGCCAGGCCAAGATCGAAAGCGGACGACCGATCGGCCACGGCGGTGCAGCGGTCCGCACGCTCCCAGAGAACGTCGTTGCGGTGCGCTGGCTCGACGACCGCTTCGAGCCGCTGATGGCTCGGGTTCCTCGACACATGTTCGACAAACTGGAGGCCGCCGAGCTGTACCACCAACTGCTCGAGCATCGCTGGTTCCTCAGCGAGAAAGCCGGCGCCGACATCAGCCTCGACGAAGCACTTCCGTCGTACCTGACCGACGTGCTCGACGATGCTCCGAACGAGGTCAACCTCACGCTGGAAAGCACCGCATCTCCGGCTACCTTCGACAGCCATGAGTGAAATCATCGGAATTTCCGGCCGCGAGATCCTGGACAGCCGTGGCAACCCGACCGTCGAGGTGGACGTCGTGCTCGACTCGGGCGCCCTGGGCCGCGCTGCGGTGCCGTCTGGCGCCTCGACCGGCGAGCACGAAGCCGTCGAGTTGCGCGACGGCGGCGAGCGATTTGCCGGCAAGGGCGTCTTGTCCGCGGTCGGTTTCGTGAACGATGAGATCGCCGAACGTCTGCTCGGCATGGATGCGACCGATCAGCGCCTGATCGACCAGGCGATGCTGGATCTCGACGGCACCGACAACAAAGCGCGCCTCGGCGCCAACGCCATTCTGGGTACGAGCCTGGCAGCGGCAAAGGCCTCAGCGATCGAATTGGACCTGCCGCTCTACCAGTACATCGGCGGACCCAACGCTCACGTGCTCCCGGTGCCGATGATGAACGTGATCAACGGCGGCTCCCACGCTGACAACTCGATCGACTTCCAGGAGTTCATGATCATGCCCGTGGGCGCTCCGAGCTTCTCCGAAGCGGTGCGCTGGGGAACCGAGACGTATCACGTCCTCAAGAAGGTGCTGGCCGACCGCGGCCTGTCGACCGCCGTGGGCGACGAGGGTGGGTTCGCGCCCAACCTGTCGTCGAACGAGGAAGCCATCACCACGCTGCTCGAAGCCATCGAAAAAGCCGGCTTCGTACCCGGCGACGACATTGCGATCGCGCTCGACCCAGCTGTGAGCGAGATCTTCTCCGACGGCGCGTACCACCTCACCCACGAGGGCAAGGTCCTTTCTCCCGAGGAGATGGCCGCCTACTGGACCGACATGGTCGACAAGTACCCGATCGTGTCGCTCGAAGACGCGATGGACGAAAACGACTGGGAAGGCTGGGCCAAGTTGACAGCATCGGTCGGCGACAAGACACAACTCGTCGGCGACGACCTGTTCGTCACCAATGTCGAGCGACTTCAAATGGGCATCGACCAAGACGTCGCGAACTCGATCCTGATCAAGGTGAATCAGATCGGTTCGCTCACCGAGACGCTCAACACCGTCGAACTGGCCACCCGACACGCCTACACATCGGTGATGAGCCACCGGTCCGGCGAAACCGAAGACGCCACAATCGCCGACCTCGCCGTTGCGACGAACTGTGGGCAGATCAAGACCGGTGCCCCGGCACGCTCTGACCGCGTGGCCAAATACAACCAACTGCTTCGCATCGAGTCGTTGCTCGGAGAGTCCGCGGCATACCGGGGTCGCGCGGCGCTCGCACCGATGCGCTGAGCCGTCCGGCAAGGTCGGGAATGTCCACAAATCCGGTGGCCAGACGTCACCGCCATCACATTCGACGTCGACATGAGGTGAAGACTTCGTGACGACGTGGTGATGACCGACAATTGCCCGCCGACGCTGACAGACTGGGGGGATGCCCCGCTCGAAGACCACCTCGATCCCGCGCCCCGCGGGCGCGGCAGCTGACGAGGGCACCTCCCGGTTGGGTGACTTCACCCGGCCGATTCCGATCGACAAGCGGATTTCGCGCCGGCCGCGGCTTGCGATGTTCAGCGGGTTGTTCGCGCTCGCAATCATCGCCACGATCGCGGTGGCGGTGTTCGTGCTGCCGATCGGCACGTGGCGCGATCAGAGCAGCGACATCGAGCAGCGCCGGGCACAGCTCGAGGAGCTCGAACGGGTCAACGGCGAACTCGAAGCAGAAACGCAGCGGCTCGAGACGCCTGACGGCATCAAAGAGGCGGCTCGGGAGGACTACGGTTTCGTCGAAGTCGGCGAGGAGCGCAAGTCCGTGCTGCCGCTCCCACCGCTTCCGACCGACCTTCCCGACGGCTGGCCCTACAACGTGGTCACCGAAATCATGGACGCCCAGGCCGCCGGACCCGCAGTCATCGCCCCTGACGATGGACCCATCGAGCCCTGATCCGTCATGGCCGCGGCACCCCACGACGTTCCGGGAATCGCCATTGTTCATCTCATGAAGACGGGCGGCACATCGATCGGACGTGCCTTGTCGTCCCAATTCGAGCCGTCGGAGTGCTATCCACGTCGAGGTGAGGCGGCCCGTTCGCGCGGCCAGAAGGTCAATCCCGACCAACTCCTCGATCTCCCCGACGAAGAACGCGCGTCGCTTCGGTTCGTTTCGGTCCACATGCCTGCGTGGGTCGTGGGCGCCGCCGTTCCACACCTCCCCACCGCCACCATGCTCCGCCATCCGGTCGACCGGAGCATCTCCCACCTTCGCCAGATCGCTCGCACGAATCGAACCGGGAGCACGCTCGACGAGTTGTGGGCCCACCCTCCGATTCGTCGCCGCCTTGCGAACTATCAAACCCAGGTCTTTGCTGCCGAGTCGTCGAGCTATGACCGGCGACCGCGGAGTTCGGAGCTCCCGACAGATCTCACCGAGCACCAGAAGACAACGCTCATCGACGAACTCATCGCGGCCAAAGAGACCGGCCTCGATCAACCGGTTGAACTCGACGAGCGTTCGTTCGCCACGGCGATCGAACGCCTCGACACGATCGACATCGTCGGAACGACCAACGATCTGGTCGGATTCAGCACGCGCCTCGCCGAACGCACCGGACTTCCACTCGCTACTCTCGGCCATGAGAACCAGGCGACCGACAACGAAACGGCCGATTCCGAACTTCGTCGCCGAATCGCAGCAGACAACGAGCTCGATTTGGCGCTGTACGAATACGCCGAAGGTCTGCTGGCATGATCTCAACGTCTGCGAGTCGCCCCGCCGCGATCGCTCGTCTGACGACGCCGACCGTGGCAGAATATGTCGAACCTCATGACAGTACGACGAGCAACTCGAGTCACGGAAACTCCGGCCGGTGAGCACTCCGCCACACATCGCGAACTCGTCGACTTCGACACGTTCTACCGGTCGAACTACCGCACCTTGGTCGGGCTCGGGTACGTCCTCAGTGGCGACCGCACCTCGGCCGAAGATCTCGCGCAGGATGCGCTTGCCAAGCTCCACACACACTGGGATCGAATATCCGACTACGACGACCCGCTCGCCTGGACGCGCCGCGTGCTTGCCAACGCGGCAGTCTCCCGTGGACGCCGCAAAGCAACAGAGGGTCGACTCCTTCGACGTCTGCGGAGCGTGCCGCCCGCGGAGCTCAGCTTGCCCGAGAGCGACCACGCGTTGTGGGAGAGCGTGCGTCAGCTCCCGCCCCGACAGGCGCAGGCGGTTGCACTGCGCTACTGGAACGATCTGTCCGTGAAGGAAATCGCTCTCGTTCTCGAAGTCGGCGAGGAGTCCGTCAAAACGCACCTCGCACGAGGTCGCGCCACGCTGCGCGCACAGCTCGGGGAGATCGACGCATGAACGATCTCGACACACGCTTCCGGCAGGCATCCGCCTCACTCAACGCCGCGCTCGAAACCATCGAGGTGCCGAACCCGAGCGCCAAGAAGCCCCAACGATCTCGCGCTCCTCTCGCCGCCGCAGCGGCCTTGATCGCGGTGCTCGCCATCGGCGGCGTGCTCGCAACTCGGCGGAATACTCCCACCGACGTCATTTCGTCGGCGACGGACCCGGTCGAGACCCAGGCGGGAGCCGGCATCGAGCCCTACGTGGCGCCGACCGAACCATCCGCGACCGAGACCACGGCGTCGGAGGTCCCGGGCTCCGAGGTCACGACGCCGTGGACCGTCTCCCCCGGCGTGACCGACGCTGCTCCGCAGCCGGTGTCACCCATGCCGCGACCCGAGATCGGCGAGTTCTCGGTCGAACCCAACTTCGGCACCTCGATCACCCGCGTCACCGACTCGCCAGTTGGCAGCATCACGGCGCCGGTCAGCTCCGGCACACAGGCGTTCAATGCGGACGGGAGCCGACTCCTGCTCTACCGCACCCGTGACGGAGTCACCCCGCAGCACCTGGTCTACGACCTGGAAACCTGGACCATCGATGCCTTCCTCGATCTGTCCGCGGCGACCGACATCGAGGACATCTTCTGGGACCCGGCCGACCCCGAAGTGCTCCGAATCGTCGATCCCGAGGCCGGCACGTTGGAAGAACACAACGTCGTGTCGGGAGCGAGCCGAGTCGCTCACACGTTCGACGGATGCAACAGCACCGGCTTCGGCAACACGAGTGGCACCCCGAGCGCACACACATCCACGATCGTCGTGGTGTGCACCACAGCGACGGGAACCGATTGGATCGCCCACGATGTCACCACGAACACCGACGTCGCCCGGCGACCTGCCATCCCCACAGCGAGCGGTTCGTTCGACGCGCCACTGACACTGCCCTCCGGGAACGGCTTCGTGCTCGTCGACGACGAGCAGATCATCGTGCTCGACGCCGATCTCGAACCCACGTCGATCACCTCGCAGATCATCGTGTCGAGTGCCGCTGTCGGCGCCGACCCCGTCAACGGGAACGACGTACTCATCGCCACCGTGTATGACGGTGATGCGGTCGGAACGGTGGTCGTCGTCGACCTGGCGACCGGCGTGCAGCAGGTCGTCACCGGCGGCGAGACCGGTTACCCCTATCCCCCGACGTCGAGCACGATGAGCCCGGCAGCCGGCGACCTCCCGTGGTTCGTCGCCGTCACCACGTCGCCGGGCGCACTCTCGCCGCCCACGGCCAAGGCGCCCGAAGCCCTTGCCGACGAGGTCATGCTCGTCGATATCGCGAACGGCGTGACCAGCCGGTTGGCACATCATCGGATGGCCGATGCCGAGGCCTTCGACAACTGGGCGAAGTCGTACGTCGCGGTGAGCCCAGACGGATCCACAGTGGTGTTCAGTTCGAATTGGGGTGGCGACACCGTCGACACGTTCCGCATCGAGTTGAGCTAATCGCGGTCGCCTCGAGCGTCGCTTGGCGCCAGCTCACTCGAACGTCGGCAGCGTCAGTTCGTAGACCTCGGCATCGATGCCGCACGAACCGCTGTCGGAGTTGAAGTAGACCCGGGTGAATGACCGGTTGACGACAGCATGTGTCTCGGTCCAGTAGTCGTCGCCGCAGTTGTAGGTGTGTGCGAGGTTGAGGACGCGGCGAGAGCCGCCGATCTCCACGGCCAGCACTTTGTCACAGGACCACGCACCGGGTTCCTTGCAGTTGTACGTGGAGATGACGACCCAACCCGGCTTCGCGTATCCCTTCCCCGAGACGTGCAGACTCGTGTTCGCACCGTCGTAGAGATCGAAGATCCGGGTCCGATCGAGCGTGGTGAGGTCAACCGCCACGAGCCAACCGGCATCGGTGTCGGCGCTGAAATCGATGTACACGTACGAGTCCGACCCATCTGCACTCAGCGCGATGTCACTGTGATCAGCCTTGCGATTGATCAGGCGCCGATTGCTCAGGTCGCCCGCGTCGTAGACGACCGTCTTGTCGCCGTAGCCGGCAACGACGAATCCGCCCGTCGGCGACGCCGAAACCCAGTCGATGCCGCCCGCTTCGATCGGGAGCATGGCGAGCACCGTGTTGCTCGACAGTTCGTAGCTGACGATGGCCAGGGCCGAGTCGGACGCATCGAACACGATCCACGCGTGACGATTGCCATCTGCGCTCGGTGAGCCCTCCGCTCTGTCAGCCAAGTAGCGCGCCGTCGGGAAGCGACGTTGTACACGAGTCGTGAGATCGGCGAGCCGCCGAGTGGACCCTGTCGTCACATCGGTTTCGTAGTAGCGGAGATCACCAGCCGCTGCATCCGACCCACTGATGTGACGTATCCGGTTCGGTGAGGTCGGATGCCATTGCGGCTCCGCGTCGGGATGAATGCTGAGTTCGCGCACGAGTTGCCCGGCAACTCGGCTGTAGACCCGGTAGCGCGCTGAACCGTGGTACGTCATGATGAGCGATCCGTCCGCGTTCTCGGCTTGTCGGCGGCTGTACGTGTTGCGATCGAACCGAGTGTCGTCCGCTGTCGTCATTCGACGCACCGGTGTTCCGTACGCGGGATCGAACGATGGGGCGAGCAGATCGGGTCGGACCCAAGCGGAACTCGGCGGCGTGGCGTCGAACCCGAACGTCGGCATCGTCGTCGGCGAACCCGTCGTGGTCACGGGAGTCGTCGCCGGTGGAACGATCACCGGGTCGTCGATTCGCTCGGCGGTCTCATCGCCGTTTGCGCGACGATCGATCGAGATCGTTGCATCGATGTCTCTCGCGGACGCGTTGGCCAGCACCGCGGTCGCGGGCACGGTCCACGCGGCGAGCAGCACGACGCACGCGAGCCTGCTTCTCCACGACGATCCGGTTGACGCCTGGACGGATCCCCTCTCGTTCCGCATACAGGTGACACGTATCTGCCATCCCGTTCGGGGGACAGTTCGGTCGCCGCTGTAGTGTCGGATCGGTGACGCCGAGCGATGTCAGCACCGCCCTTTCAGAACAGGGATATCTGCCTGATGAAGGCATCTCGACCGCGGTTTTTCTGGCGATGACGCTGAAGCGTCCGCTTCTCCTCGAAGGTGAGGCCGGCGTCGGCAAGACCGAGCTCGCAAAGGCTCTCAGCACTGCGACGGGCGGCGAGTTGATCCGTCTTCAGTGTTACGAGGGAATCGACGTGTCCCAGGCGGTCTACGACTGGGACTACGCCCGCCAGTTACTCCACCTTCGCGCGGCTGAGGCGACCGGCGAATCTCAGGCGTTGACTTCTGACCAGCTCGAAGCTCAGCTCTACGACGAGCGATTCATGGTGAAGCGAGCGCTCCTTCGTGCCATCGAGCCGGTCGAGGGTCCGCCACCGGTGCTGCTGATCGACGAGGTCGATCGCGCCGACGACGAATTCGAGGCGTACCTCCTCGAGGTCCTCTCCGACTTCCAGGTCACCGTCCCCGAAATCGGGACGTTCCGCGCCGATCGCCCACCGCTGGTCGTGCTGACCTCGAACCGCACTCGCGACGTGCACGACGCGCTGAAGCGCCGATGTCTGTACCACTGGGTCGAGCATCCCGGATTCGAACGCGAGGTCGCGATCGTCAAGCTGCGCGTCCCGCACGTCGACGACGGTCTGGCCCGTCAGGTGGCGGGAGCCGTCGAGGCGCTCCGAGAACTCAATCTCTACAAGCCGCCAGGGGTCGCTGAAACCATCGACTGGGCCAACGCACTGGGGCGGCTCGGAGCGACCGAGCTCAACGAGAAACTCGTCGTCAACACGCTCGGCGCCGTCTTGAAGTACCGCGAAGACCACCAGCGCGTCGAGCAACACGGCGTGGCATCCGTTGTGAAGCAGGCGTTCGAGAAGGGCCTGCTCAACGGGTGAACGATCGCGCACTGGTGAGCGAACCTGCTGAGATCGCCGTTGCGTTCACGCGCGTGCTCCGCGGCGCCGGTTTGAACGTTCCGATGAGTTGCACCAACACGTTCACCGAGGCGTTGTGTGCGGTCGGTATGGCCGACCGAGCGAGCGTCTACTGGTCGGGTCGAGCAACACTTGCCCGCCACCCCGAAGACATCGATGTCTACGACCGTGCGTTCGCCGTGTTCTTCGACGCACGCACCGGAAGCGACGCCGACGAGCCCGAGCCACAATCCATCACGATTGCGATCGACGCCGAGGAGGAGTCGGGCGACGACGCCGCAGCTGACGGCGCGAACAACGAACCGACGATCGAACTGCGGTTCTCGTCCGCGGAGGTGCTCCGCAACAAAGACTTCGCGCAGTACGACCACGATGAGCTCGAACAGGCGCACGCATTGATGTCGTCACTGCGGCTTGTGGGGTCACCCAGGTCGTCGTTGCGCCTCGGGCCGAGCAAGCGCACCACCGCACTGCCCGACGTCCGACGCACCATGCGCGCCACCATCCGATCGGGCGGTGAACCGATCGAGCGTCACTTCCGGCGGCGGACCGAACGGCTGCGCCGCCTCGTACTGGTCCTCGACGTCAGCGGCTCCATGGAGCCATACGCACGCGCCCTCCTGCGCTTCGTTCACGCCGCGGTGGCAGGACGCCAGAAGGTGGAGGCGTTCGCGCTCGGCACCCGCCTCACGCGGATCACTCGCGAGCTCAACAGCCGCGACCCCGATCGAGCCTTGGCAGCCGCGTCCGAGCGCGTGGCGGACTGGAGCGGCGGCACGCGACTCGGTGAGGGACTCCGCCAATTCAACGACGAGTGGGGCGTTCGCGGACTTGCTCGCAACTCGATCGTCGTGGTGCTGTCCGACGGATGGGACCGAGGCGACCCCGACCTACTCGCAGAACAGATGCAACGGCTGCACCGGGTGACCCACCGGCTGATCTGGGTGAACCCACTCAAGGTCACGCCTGGGTACGCACCTCTCGCCCGCGGCATGGCAGCAGCGCTTCCTCACCTCGATGCCTTCGTCGAAGGACACTCCGTTGCCGCGATGGAAGAACTCACGCGGGTCATCAGCGCATGACCGACAAACACCAAGGCAGAATGGTGACCGGATGAAAGAACTGTTGGGTGACATCGATCGCTGGCGTCGTGACGGTGAGCGCATCGCAGTCGCGCGCGTCGTCGACATCGAAGGCTCCGGCCCCCGGCTGCCAGGCGCAGCCATGGCCGTAACCGAATCGGGCGAAGTTGCCGGCAGCGTGAGCGGCGGCTGCGTCGAGGGAGCGGTCGTCGGCGAGGCACTCTCGATTCTCGCCGGCACCACCGAGCCACGGGTCGTTACGTTCGGCTACTCCGACGACGAAGCGTTCGCCGTGGGGCTCACGTGTGGCGGCACGATCCACCTGTTCATCGAGGAACTCGACTGGTGAGCAGCATCCATCCGATTTTCGAGCGATACGCCGCGCTCATCGCGGCCGATACGCCGGTCGCTCTCGCGACCGTGATCGACGGTGCGAACGTCGGCTCGAAGCTCCTCGTCACGACCGACGACGCTGCACCGGTCGGCACGCTCGGCCACCCCGAACTCGACCGGGTGGTGGCGCGCGACGCTCTGGCCGAGCTCGAAGCCGCCCGGTCCGGCGTGCGTAGCTACGGACCCGAAGGCCAGACCACGCCAGAAGATCTCGTCGACCAGCCGACGATCCGAGTGTTCGTCGAGTCACACGCTCGACCACCTGAGATGTGGATCTTCGGAGCCGTCGACTTCACTGCGGCGCTTGCGCGCGTGGCCAAGGTCCTCGGCTATCGGGTCACCGTGTGCGATGCCCGCGAGGTCTTCGCGACCAAGCGCAGATTCCCGATGGCCGACTCGGTGCGCGTCACATGGCCGACGCCGATCTTCGAAGAGCTCGGCGGCGAACTCGGACCCCGCGATGCGGTGTGCATCTTGACCCACGACCCGAAATTCGATGTTCCGGCAGTGCAGGGCGCCCTCGCAACGCGCGTTGGCTACATCGGTGTGATGGGGAGCCGCACCACACACGACAAGCGGGTGCAACGTCTCCGGGAGGTGGGGGTCGATGACTCGGGTCTCGATCGGCTCATGTCACCGATCGGCCTCGATCTCGGCGCCCGAACGCCGGAAGAAACCGCGGTGAGCATCTGCGCCGAGATCATTGCCCGTCGCACCGGCAAGGGCGTGCCCAGTCTGCGCGACTCCAGCGGGCCGATTCACTCCTAACCGGCCGCAACGGTCGCAGCTAGTGCGACGCGGACTCGAGCGCGGCGACGCTGCACTCGAACAGTTGCCACATGTTGCCGATCAGGCGGTCGGAGTTGAACGACGGCTGCCACACCGCTCCGGCCAGAACGTCGCTCACACAGAACGCGGCACCGAGACGTACGCCACGATGCGCAGCCACAGCGAAGAGTGCAGCTGCCTCCATGTCGACAGCGACGACACCTTGCGCTGCGTAGTGCCGGACTTCGTCGACGGTCTCTCGAAACAGTGCATCGGTCGTCCACGTCGAACCGGTCGATGCG
>CALICC010000283.1 GCA_938049325.1 uncultured Ilumatobacter sp.
GACGCACCACCTCGACCTGCACGGGTCGCACGGCACGGTCTACGCATACAACGACTGGTCGTCGGTGCAACAGGTGCGCGGTCTCAAGGCCGACGCGGTCGGCCCGGCCGTCGACCTGCCGATCCCCGACGACATCTGGGGCGGCGCCCGACGCGACCGAGTACACGACACGTATCGCGACGTGTTCCGCTCGAACGGTTCGATGATCGGCGAGTGGGTCGACGCCGTCGAGGCGGGTACGCCGCTCAGCCCCGACCTCGCCGAAGGAGCACGGGTGCAATACCTGCTCGAACTGGCCGGTAAGAGCGCCGCCACCGACGGCCGCCTCCTCGACGCTCGCGTCACGAAGACAGCCTGATCCTCCTCGTCACGCAACGTCGCGCGCGAGGACGGCGTCAAACGAGTAGCGCGTCGGTCATCACTTCGACGATGGCGGGGCCGTCGTGGGCCAGCGCGGCACGTAGCGCGTCGTCGAGCTGATCGATGCGTCCGACCGTCGTTCCGAACGCTCCGCACAGATTGGCGAACTCACCGAACGACGGGTTGTGCACGCTCGTCTGCCACACGTCGAGCTCGGCGGCTCGCTGCTCTTTGCTGATCTTGCCGAGCTCGGCGTTGTTCATGATCACGTGCGTGATGTTCATGCCGTACTTCACCGCCGTGGTGATCTCCATCGCATATTGACCAAAACCGGCATCGCCGGACACTCCGATGACCTGGCGGTGGTCCCCCACCGCTGCCCACGCACCCATCGCTGCGGGAAACGCGAAGCCGATCGAGCCGAGGTAGCCCGACATCAACACGCTTTGATTCGCGACCTCGAAGTAGCGACCGAAGCTGTAGGCGTTGTTACCGACGTCGGCGCACAGCACTGCGTCGGAATCGGCGACCCGACTCAGCGAGTCGAACACCGACGCAGCGTTGATGCCGAGGCCGGCGTCGTCGTTGCGCCGACTGGCCTTTTCGGCGCGCCAGATCTCCCAGCGCTCTGCCACCTCTGGGCGATGATCGGTGCATTGATGATCCTCGCCGACCCGTTCGGACAGCAGGCGTGCAGTTACGGCGCCATGCCCGAGCATCGGCACGTCGACCGAGTGGAAGCGACCCAACGCCATCGGGTCGAAGTCGACTTGGATGATCGGCTTGTACTCGGCGATGCCGGTGTGGTTCGAGAACGACGCGCCGAACACGATCAGCAGGTCGGACTCATTCATGAACCAGCTCGCGATCGGCGTGCCCGAACGACCGAGGACGCCACAGCCGAGTTCGTGCTGGTCGGAAATGGCTCCCTTCCCCTTGAACGTGGTCGCCACCGGCGCGCCGATCTGTTCGGCGAAGGAAACGATGTCGGCCATGTCGTCGCGGGCACCGTGACCGACGATGATCATCGGTCGCGTCGACGCGCTGATCATCTCGACCGCCGCGTCGACCGACTCGGCAGGCGGCGAGATCTGACGGCTGGCGACGCGGCCGAGCGGTCCTCCGGCGTCGGCGCCGCTCGGGAGTTCTTGTACTTCGTCGGGAAAGACAAGGTGTGACACGTTGCGCCCGACGACTGCGGTCTTGCACGCCATGTTCATCAACTCGGCGTGGTTCGACCCCGCGTGCACCGTTTCGGAGTACTCCGCAACGGCGGCAAACGCTCCTTCCAGATCGACGTCTTGGAACGCGCCGCGCCCCTTCACCTTTGACGGCACCTGCCCCGACAGCGCGAGCACCGGTGCCCGGTCGGCCTTGGCGTCGTACAAGCCGGTGAGCAAGTTGGTCGAACCCGGGCCGGCGATGCCGAAGCAGGCAGCCAGATCGTTCGTCAGCTTGCCGTACGCGCCGGCCGCGAACGCCGCCGCACCCTCGTGACGAATCCCGAAGAACCGGAGATCTCCACGCTCCTCTGCCACGCGCATCGCGTCGGCGAATCCGAGATTGGAGTGGCCGACCATGCCGAAGACCGACGTGACACCCCAGTTGACCATCGTCTCGACCATGACGTCGCTGACCGTTCGAACTCGCTCGGAGTCCGGCGGCAGCGCAACGTAGACCCCGTCCTCACGAGCTTCGACGGCGAACGCCTCGACTCCGTCACCGTGCGCGCCGGGCGACGTGCCGTTGCACGGCGAATAGTCGTAGCCGTGCCACGGGCAACGCAACCAGCCGTTCTCGATCGACCCTTCGCCGAGCGGTCCACCCTGGTGTGGGCAGTGATTGTCGATCGCTCCGTATCCACCGTCGGAGTGCGACACAGCCAGCGACCGACGCCCGACCGTCACCGTCGTCACCCGCCCGTCTGGCAAGTCATCTGTATCGAGCACTCGGTGCCAGTCAAACGGTTCATCGGGAAGCGGTACGGGTTCGCGTGATGGCTGTTCGGGCATACGACGACAGTACGCGCCGCCGACAACTCGCCGCTCCACGGAGCTCGTTGGTTGGCGCGTTTCGACCTCGCCCGATGTCGCTCGAGACGTGAGGGGTGGGCGAGGGATAGCGTCGGGACGGTGAGCGTGATGCGACGGCAACGTTGGAGCGACATGGACCTCGACGCACGGGCTGCGTTGATGCAGCGTGGGCTCGACGACATCTTCGAACCAACGTTGCGAGCATCGATCGGCGAGTTGATCGACGACGTGGCAGCACGCGGTGATGACGCCGTCTGCGATGCGCTCGGCAAGTTCGACGGCATCGACGTCACGCCCGCCGGGCTGCGCATCTCCGACGACGAGTTCGAGCACGCCGCCGTCAGCGACGCAGTCGATCGATCCATCGACGACGCGATCACACATCTTCGAGCGTTCAACGAAGCGCAGTTGGAGCGCTCCGCCGATTGGAGCATCGAGTCGGAACCGGGATTGACGGTGGGCGAGAAGATCACACCGATCTCGTCAGCAGGCCTCTTCACGCCGTCAGGCAAGGCCAGCTATCCGAGCGTCGCCTATCAGCTCGCCGTCCCTGCAGTCGTCGCGGGCGTCCCTGAACTCGCGTTGGTCGTCCCGCCGGTTCCCGGTGGCACGGGTGAGGTCGATGCCGCCGTGCTGGTCGTGTGTCGCAAGCTCGGCCTGCGCAATGTGTTCCGCGTCAATGGCCCGGCCGGTATCGCTGCACTGGGCTTCGGCACCGCATCGATCCCCAAGGTGCGCAAGGTCGTCGGACCCGGCTCACCAGCGGTCACGATCGCTCAGGTCGAGATGCAGCGCCACGGCATGTCGACGATGATGCTGCTCGGGCCGACCGAGAGCTTGGTGATCGCCGACGACTCAGCCGATCCCGAGCTCCTCGCCGCCGATCTCCTCATCGAAGCCGAACACGGCACCGATTCGTCGGTCGTGTTGCTCTCCACCTCCGCGGATCTGGCCGACCGCGTCGACCGCGAGCTCGAAGGCCAGCTCGCGGCGCTGCCTGAGATCCGCGCCACAGCAGCACGGTCTTCGCTCGGCCCGAACGGCGGCTGCGTCCTCGTCGACGACCTTCCCATGGCGGTCGAGGTCGCCAACGAATTCGCGGCCGAACACCTGCAGGTCGTCGTTCGAGACGACGCGCTCGACGATGTCCTCGACGGCATCGTCAATGCCGGCGAGATCTTGATCGGACAGCACACCCCGTTCAGCGCCGGAAACTTCGTGATCGGTTGTCCTGCCTCCCTGCCGACCAGTGGCTTCGCTCACGTGTCGTCGGGCATCACCGCCGACACGTTCCTCAAGCGCACTGCGGTCGCACGCGCCGACGCTCGTGCAGCGGCTCGCATGGCACCTTCGGTCATCGCGCTCGCTGAACACGAAGGCTTCCCGGCGCACGCCGCGGCGCTGCGAATGCGCCAAGGCTGACCAGCCGATCGAACCCGAACTTGCAACAAACCGTTCAGGATCGAGTCAAGATTCGGATCGATCATGCCGATTGAGAGGTGTGGACAAGACGACAGTGCTCCTGATCGAGGATGACGAACGGATCAGCGAACCGCTGATTCGCGTCCTGCGTTCAGAGTCGTTCGACGTCGTCCACGTCGATTCCGGGCAGGCGGCACTCGACGCCGCGGCGAGCGAAGTCCCTGCACTCGTGCTCCTCGATCTGACGTTGCCCGACATCGACGGCCTCGACGTGTGTCGGCGTTTGCGTCGCGACCACGCGACTCTCCCGATCATCATGCTCACCGCACGGGCTGAAGAGATGGACGTCATCGTTGGCCTCGGCGCCGGCGCCGACGACTACGTGGCCAAGCCATTTCGACTGGCCGAGCTCGTCGCTCGGATCAACGCGCGACTGCGACTTGCCAGCCAAGAGACGGCTGCCGTGGTGTCCACCGGGCCACTCACCGGAGCCGGTATTGAGCTTCACCCGTCGAGCCGACGCTGTTTCGTGTCCGACGAAGACGCCGGCGTCGAACGAGCCGAAATCGAACTCACGTCAAAGGAATTCGATCTTCTCGAACTCCTGATGCGAGAACCGAACGTCACCCACAAGCGCGACAGCATCATGGCGGCCGTCTGGGACGAGAACTGGTGGGGGTCGACGCGCACACTCGACACTCACGCGTCCACATTGCGCAAGAAGATCCTCGATCGCTCCGACCCGCCATCGAAGATCGTGACCGTGCGCGGCGTCGGATTCCGATTCGACACCGGCGACTCACTCGTCGGCGCGATGGCCTCACAGGCCTCACAGGCCTCACAGGCCTCCAGCGGAGTCTGACATGCGACGGCGGCTCGTGCTGTCGACCCTGGCGGTCGCCCTGGCCGTGACGGTGGTCCTCCTCGCGCCGGTCTTCGTCGTCATCAACGCCGCGACCGACGTGTCCAACCAGAACGGCCTCTACGTCCGAATCGCGTTCATTGCCGTGTTCGCCCTCGTTGCCGCAGCGATGCTCGCGACGGTGCAGGCCCGCCAGCTTGCGCGTCCGCTCGAACGGCTGGCGCGCAGCGCCGGGCGTGTTGGCGACGGCGACTTCACCGCGCCACCGATGGCGTCGGGAATCGGGGAGATCGATGCGATCGCGCGCTCACTTCGGTTGAGTGCCAATCGCGTCAACCGCGTCCTCGAAGCCGAGCGGAGCTTCACGGCCGACGCCACTCACCAGTTGCGCACCGGACTCACCGGCATCGCAATCCGCCTCGAGCTCTTGGAGCGCCACAGCGACGCCGAGGTTGCAACCGAGGCAGCATCGGTGCTCGAACAGACGCACGAACTGAACACCACGCTCGACGAGCTCCTCGTCGTGGCCAGGACGGGCAGCACAGGCGAACGAGCCCACGTCGACCTCGTCGACCTCGTCAACGATCACATCGACGACTGGCGGCCGCGGTTCGAACAGAAGCGGCGTCAGATCGTGGTGACGACGAGCCATACCGAAAAGGTTCATGCCACGCCCGGGCTCATCGGCCAAATCGTCAACGTACTCGTCGACAACTCGCTGAAGCACGGACGCGGCACCCTTGCCGTGCTCGTTTCCGGGTCGAGCATCACCGTCGAAGACGACGGCCGCGGCATCCCCGACACGGCGGTTGCCGGACTCTTCGAGCGACCCGCAGATCACCGGGCCGCGCACGGACGCGGACTTGCATTGGCACGCCGACTCGCTCAGTCCGACGGTGGGACACTCGAGCTCACGGGACAGCAACCAGCACAGTTCACGCTCAAGTACCTCCCCGTCGACGATCACAGCGCGGCCACGGCTTGCGAGGCTCACGCCGGCTGACGACGAGTACGGTCTCACCGTGCACGAGCACGACGACCGGCGATGGCCAGAAGATCTCGATCCACTCGAACGATCACTGCTCGACTCACTCGCGTCACGCCACACCTCGAGACAGGCCGTCGATGCGGACGCCGACCCGATGCTCGTCGCCATCTGGCTCGAAGCGCAGGTCACGAGCCGACTCCTCGACCACACCGCACGATGGCTGCGGCGAGCTCACGGCATCGGTTACTACACGATTGGGTCGGCCGGCCACGAGAGCAATGCGATCGTCGCGTCGACGCTGCGCACGTCCGACCCGGCACTGCTGCACTATCGCTCGGGCGGCTTTTTCATCGCCCGCGCGCTCCTGGCCCAGAACGTGCGCACCGATGCAACGCGCGACATCCTCCGCGGCTTGCTCGCCAAGGCGACCGAGCCGATCGCCGGCGGGCGACACAAGGTGTTCGGCAGCCACGAGCTCTCGATCATCCCGCAGACCTCGACGATTGCGTCACACCTCCCACGTGCGGTCGGTCTCGCGTTGAGCTTCGGACTTGCCCCCAGCGCGCCGACCTCCTGGCCCGAGGATTCGGTGGTGGTGTGCAGTTTCGGCGACGGCTCCCTCAACCATTCGACGGCGCAAGGCGCGATCAACTGGGCCTGCCATGCCCGACGTTCCGGGGCTCGCGTTCCACTCCTCTTCGTTTGCGAAGACAACGGGTTGGGATTGAGCGTTCCGACGCCAGATCGTTGGGTCGGTGATTCGCTGTCGGGCCGCCCCGAACTGACGGTCGCTCACGCCGACGGCGACAACCCAACCGACGTGTGGCGAGCATCGACGGCGCTCGTCGACAACATCCGCGCCACCGGCCAGCCCGGTGTCCTGCATCTGTCGACCGTGCGATTTCTCGGCCATGCAGGCACCGACGTCGAGTCCGCGTACCGATCCCCCACCGAACTCGCCGCCGACGTCACCCGCGACCCGATCCTGGCGACAGCACGTCTGGCCGCCCAACTCGGCGTCAGTTCTCCCGCCGAGACGATCGACTGGTACCTCGATCTCCGCGCATCGATTCGCGACCTTGCGTTCGACGTGCTCGACGAGCCCGAGCTCATCACGGCCGCCGACATCATGACGCCGCTCGTCGACGACGCTGTGGCGCGCTCAGCTCTCAGCGGCCGCACCCCGGCCGGTGACGTGCCCGCTGCCGGCGAGGAGCGGCTGACGGTGGCACAGACGATCAACCGTGTACTCGGGGACGAACTCGCCGCGTCAGACGACGCGCTCGTGTTCGGTGAAGACGTCGGTCGCAAGGGAGGCGCCTACGGCGTGACGCGCGGACTGCACAAGCGATTCGGTGAGAATCGCGTGTTCGACACGCTGCTCGACGAGCAGTCGATCCTCGGTCTCGCACTCGGCGCCGGGCTCAACGGACGACTGCCGATTCCGGAGATCCAGTACCTCGCGTACCTCCACAACGCCGAGGACCAACTCCGCGGCGAGGCGGCAACGCTTGCGTTCTTCTCGAAGCGTCAGTTCCTGAATCCGATGGTCGTGCGTGTTGCCGGGTACGGCTACCAGAAGGGCTTCGGCGGACACTTCCACAACGACAACTCGATCGCGGTGCTGCGTGACATTCCCGGCATCGTCATCGCGTCGCCGGGTCACCCCGCCGACGCCGGGCCGATGCTCAACGCGTGTCTGGCGCACGCACGTACCACCGGAGCGGTGTGTGTGTTCCTCGAGCCGATCGCTCGCTATCACACGACCGACCTCCACGAGGTTGACGACAACGGATGGACCGCACCGTTCGACGCCACACCCGCTCCCCTCGGACGAGCCCGCACCCACGGAGGCAGCGCCCACGACGTCGTCACGATCGTGACGTGGGCGAACGGGTTGTTCTTGAGCTTGCGCGCGCAGCGCCGACTTGCGACTCAGCACGGGATCTCGGTGCGCGTGGTCGACATGCGCTGGATCGCACCGATGCCGATCGACGACGTGCTCATCGAGGCGAACGCAACGGGTCGCGTGCTGATCGTCGACGAGACCCGCGCCCAGGGCGGCGTGGCCGAGGGCGTGATCGCCGATCTGGTCGACGCCAAGTTCGACGGCATGATGCAACGGGTCGCCGCACGCAACTCGTTCGTGCCCCTGGGGGCTGCTGCGGAGCTCGTGCTGGTGAGCGAAGACGACATCATGACCGCGGCGATCGAGCTCGCCGAGCGCTGAGCCAGACCTCACCCGAAAACCAGAGAGGCCCCGGGCTTTCGCCCGGG
>CALICC010000284.1 GCA_938049325.1 uncultured Ilumatobacter sp.
CGAAGGCACCGGCACCCACGTCGGCCTCACCATCGACTTCGGCAACGGCGACAGCGAAACATGCGACGGTCTTGGCGTGCCCTACCCCGAAGGCTCGAACGATGCCGGACAGGGGCCATGCGGCTACACCTACCTGCAGAAATCGCCGACGGGCGAGCCCTATCAAGTCACGCTCACCTCGCAGTACGAGGTCTCCTACGTGCTCTCCGATGGCACCACAGACTCACTCGGCGCCGTCGAGCGGTCGATCACGTTCGACTACGAAGTCGGCGAGATCCAAACCGTCGGCACCGGCTGACGGAGAGCGCCGCAGTCGCTTTCAGTCGGGAAGTTGATGGGCGAGTTCGTGCTTGGCTTGGTACATCATCATCTGGCCAGCGCCCGGCACAGTGATCATCGTGGTCAGGCCGAAGTCTTCGTCAACGATCTCATCAGCCACCTCAACACCCTTGCCGCGCAGCTCGGCAACTGTTGCTTCGATGTCGTCGCACATCAACGACGACTGATGGAGCGGCGCCGCTCCCCACGGCTCACCATCGGGCCCCGCGGTCGGATGCACACCAAGCTCGGCAGGTTTGGTCTTGAAGATGAGCCAGCCGCCACCAGCATCGATTGACGGCCACTCCAACACGTCTCGAAAGAACGCTCGCGTTGCGTCGCTGTCGTCGGAGTAGATGATCGTGTGGAAGCCGGTGATCATGGCACCCAACTCTTCCCGAGCCGATGCAGATCGTCAATACTGAATGCATGGCCACCTTCGACGACGTCGCCCGCATCGGAAAGGAACTTCCCGAGGTGACCGTCGGCCAGTGGTACGGAACTCCCGGGCTGCACGTGCGCAAGAAGGGCTTTTGCCGACTCTGGGACGAGCGCACCTTCGAACGTGAAGGAGTCGACCCAGCGGTTGGCGACATCCTCGTCGTCATGTGCGATCTCGAAGAGAAGCAAGCACTGATCGACGCTCACCCCGGCGTCTTGCTCAGCACTCCGCACTACGACGGGCACGGCGCCATGCTCGTGCGCCTCGCAGACGTGAGCGAACCCGACCTCGCCGACTTCCTCGAAGACAGCTACCGCCTCAAAGCACCCGCCACGCTCATCAAGCAAATCGAGACCGATTGAACGCGCCCATCGCGCACGCATCACGCATCATCTCGATGACGCTTGCCCGGGCCGGCGTGGACCCGGGCACGCGTCACCGTTGACCTCCGTCGTCGTCACGACGACGGGTACTCAGAGGTCGGGGACGAATCCACCCGGCCCGCCTGCGGTTCCGCCGCCGATGTACGTCTCGACGATGTAGTCGGTCTCGTGGTCGTAGAAGCGAAGGTCCAGTCGCTTGGCCGGGACGGAGCCACCCACCGCTTCGGTCGGAAATGCACCGCCGTAGAACCCGTCGGGAAGACCAGCGAACGCGTTGTCGACGATGGGTGCAAGACCGGCCGTCACCGGCACGAAGACGAGCACGTTGAAGTTCAAGATGTCGTCGTCATTGCCCAGCGACACGATCTTGAGGAGCAAGTTCTCGTACCAGGCTCGATCGGTGTTCAAGATCGCCGACGCGTTGGCGAGATCGTCCATCAGTGCGGTTGGGTCGGCCAACAGGTCACCAATCGGTCGCGACTCGAGAACGTCGGCGAGGAGTGCCTCGAGGTCCGCGGCACTGTCGCGAAGTGCTTCACGGATGATCCACCCGGGCGTCAAGTCGCGTTCGATGCCGACCACGACTTGGCCGACGATGTCGATCGGCTGTCCGGCCAGCACGGTCGATGGCGACGACACCTTCAGGTCGTCGAACGTGAACAATCCCGCCGAGTTGGAGATTGACGCAACGTCACCGTCGCGCAGTCCGCCAGCGGCGAGTTCAAAGCTGCCGCTGCTGTAGAACGCCTCGGCGCTGCCGGCCACACCAGGTTGCACGCGGAAGTCGATCGTGGCGAGTACGAGTTCGTCGCCGTTCTCGAACCAACCGTCTTCTTGCGCTTCGATCACGGTCACTTTGTCGTAATCGAAGTATGTCTCACATCCCGTCGCGCAGAGCATCGCTGCGACTGCTGCCGCACCTGCCTTGAGTCGTTGCATCGTCAATCCCTCACCTTGTGTCGTTGTTGTGTCGTTGTCCGCCGCCCCCAAACTGCCGAGCGGGCGTGACCAACGTAACACAAACAAACAGCGTTGACTGTTTGTGATCGAACCGAGACAAGTGGATGTTCCAGGAGGATCTAGCCGGCGGGTGCGTCAGACGAGGCCGTGGCGGACTCGCGGTCAGGTTCGAAGATGTCCTCGATGCGCAGACCGAACAGGTCAGCGAGGCTGAACGCCAAGGGCAAACTCGGGTCATAGCGTCCGGTTTCGAGCGCGTTGACGGTCTGGCGAGACACCCCGAGCCGGTCGGCCAGCGCGGCCTGACTCAGACCCGCTTCGGCGCGCAACACCTTGAGCCGGTTCTTCACGAGCGAACGCCTGAGCGAACTCCGACCGTCGCACCCCACGCCAGCATCGCGGCAGAGAAGATGATCCACGGTGAGACCTGGTTGAAGCGATTCGGGTCGGCGTGCATGCCCAGGAAACCGACGATCATCGACGCCACCATCGCCACGCCGAAGCCGACCGCCATGGCCTCGAGTTGCACCAGGCGTTCGTACTCGTCGGCTCGACCGAGGGAGCGGATGATCGCGCGCATTGCCCACAGCGCCGGCACGACCGGCAGGAGCAGTAGCAACCGGCGCGGCATCGCCGGGTCGTCGCCCACGAACACAGCCGTCACGAACACCACCACCAGGTACACCGCCATCGGTGGGAAGAACTCACGGTGATACAGCTTGAGGCGATCGCGGTCGCCCTCACTCAGCTTTGGCTCCGACGATGTGGTCATGACACCATAGTAAAGCGACCTTGACTATGTGTCAAAGAGCTTTTACATATCGAGGCGAGCGTGTCGACGGCGTCAGCGAACGAGTTGAATCGTCTCGGCCCAGTCGATGAACCAGCTCGGGTACAAGCCGACAGCAACGGTGAACACCGCCGCGAAACCAATCGCACCGGCAGCCGCGAACGGCACCGACACAGCCGGCGCATCGTCGTCAGCATCGTGCAACCACATGCTGACCATGATCCGCAGGTACAAGAACGCAGCAACCACCGCGGCGACCATCGCGATGATCGCGATCGCGTAGCTGCGTTCTTCGACCGCCGCCTGGATCACACCGAACTTCGCGATGAAGCCCGACGTGAACGGCACACCCGCTTGCGCGAGCAGGAAGACGGTGAACGCAACAGCCAACACAGGCTTGCGCTTGGCGAGGCCCTTGAACGTGTCGATCGACGCATCGTCGTCGCCCGCCACCACGGTGATCACACCGAACGA
>CALICC010000285.1 GCA_938049325.1 uncultured Ilumatobacter sp.
CGCCGTGGGTCGCGGCGACCTTGCCGATCTGGTTGGTGATCGATGTGATCAGGACACCACCGAAGTCGAAGACGACCGCGCGAACCGGGCGTGTCACGCGTCGTCGAAGCTCGACGTTGCTCGACCGTCGCTGTTGTAGACAGGACCGGTCGCGTCGACTCGATGCTTGCGACTGATCGCGCTCACCAGCCCGCCCTCGCCGAGCATCGTGCGCATGTCGACGTAGTTCTGGTGGTCGAAGTGCGCCGAGAGGGATTCTTCGGATTCCCACAATTCGTACACCTGGATCAGATCGGCCTGACACGGGTCGGCGGCGAAGCAGTAGACGATGCAACCCGGCTCGTCGTCGCGAGTTGCTTGCTGGATCGGGGCAGACCGCTCGAGGAGTTCGGCGCGCGTGGACGGATCGGCGATCGTGATGGCGGCTTCGACGACGATGAGACTCATGGTGATTCCTTGTCTGGTCGGGTTCGGTTCGTTTCGGCGGTCGGGTCGAGGGTCAGTATGAGTGCAGGCAATCGCTTCCAGCGAGGCGGAGCCACGACACGAAACGAGAACCACATGCATGCAGCGTTGATCACCGGCAAAGAGACCGTCGAGCTTCGAGAGTTTGCCGACCCGGTTCCTGCCGACCGTGGTGTGGTCGTCGACATCGCGTTCTGTGGGATCTGCGGGACCGACGTACACGCCTACCAGTCGGGCAAGGACTACAACCCCGCGATCTGCGGTCACGAGTGGTCGGGAACCGTGTCGGCGGTTGGCCGCGAGGTGAAGCGAATCGGCGAGGGTGATCGCGTCGTCGTGTCGATCGCGTCGGCCTGTGGATCGTGCGCGGCGTGTCGGCAGGGGCAGGCGAGCCACTGTCAGCAGGCGTTCCTGTCGGCGGTCGGTCGTGACGCTCTGGCTCCGGTGCACGGCGGGTTCGCTCCGCGCATTGCCGTGGCCGAACAGCGAGTCATCGCGATGAATCCGGGACTCTCGTTCGAACAGGCGGCGCAGGTCGAGCCCGCCACGGTCGCCTTTCATGCGGTGCGGACGAGCCATCTCCGCCTCGGCGACACGGCCGTCGTCCAAGGTGGTGGCCCGATCGGTCTGGCGACCATGCAGTGGGTGCGCGCTGCAGGTGCGGGGACCGTGGTCCTGATCGAGCCGAACGCTCAGCGGCGCGACTTGGGGCTGGCGCTGGGTGCGCATCACGCGACCGAGCCGGGTGAGGCAGCCGACGCGTTGGTGAAGGAACTCACCCACGGACTCGGCGCCGACATCGTGTATGAGTGCGTTGGACGCGGCTTCGCGGTCCAGTCCGCGGTCGACCTGGCTCGCCGTGGCGGCGCGATGTGCCTCGTCGGACTTCCGGAGGAAGACGCGCCGATCACGGTGGGCACGTGGCTGGTCAAGGAGATTCGCACGACGTCGTCGCTCGCCTACGTGCGCGAGGAGTTCGAGATGGCGATGGGGATGATGGCTGACGGCCGGGTACGCGTCGAACCGCTGCACACATCGACGGTCGGCCTCGATGGCCTCGGGGCAGCGCTGGCCGATCTCGCCAGTGGGGTCAGCACGCAAGCCAAGGTGCTCGTCGACCCCAACCTCTGATCACCAGCATCTGATCACCAACCTCTCATCGCGGGTCGGGCGGGTCGGACCGGTTCCGGTGATGAGTGGCAGCGCCCGTTTCGCGACACTTCGAATTCACACACGATCACGACGCTGGGGGCGACGATGGACGACTACACAGGCAAGACCGTGCTCATCACGGGCGCTTCGATGGGGCTCGGCGAAGGCTTCGCCCACGGGTTCGCCGCCGCCGGCGCCGAACTCGTGCTCACGGCTCGCTCCGCCGATCTTCTCGAGGAGGTTGCAGACGTGTGCCGCGAGTTGGGGAGTCCAAAAGTCACCGTCGTCCCGGGTGACGTCTCGGTCGAGGCCGACGTCGAGCGCGTGGTCGCGAAGGGCATCGAGGCGCACGGCCGGATCGACGCGTTGATCAACAACGCCGGCGTCAGCGATATGCGCGGCGTCGCCCCCGAGCAGTTCGACATGGAGACCTGGAACTGGATCATGTCGGTCGACTTGAACGGCGCGTTCATGTATCTCCGCGACGTCGGCAAGCACATGCTCGAGAGCGGTGGCGGCTCGATCGTCAACATCTGCTCGATCATGGGCCACGGCGCCAACGAGCTGAACATCATCGCCTACACCGCAGCGAAAGGGGCGCTGCGCAACATCACGTTGCAGCTCGGCTGCGAGTGGGCCGACCGCGGCGTGCGGGTCAACTCGGTGTCACCGGGGTTCATCGTCACCGAGATGGTGCGCCCGGCGATCGAAGGCATGGGGATGGACAAGTGGATTGCCTCACGCACACCGATGCGGCGCATCGGCGAGCTCGAGGAGATCGTCGCACCGGTCATGTTCATGGCATCTGACTCGGCGAGCTACATCACCGGCCATGACCTCAACGTCGACGGCGGGACCAACGCCGCCAACGGCTACTACCAGATTCCGCCCATTCACCAGGAGTGGAACAAGGAGACGGCGCCGCGAATCGGTGAAGGGTACGCGGGCGTGCAGCCGCGGCCGGACTGGTACGAGGCGATGAAGGCCGGTATCCCAGGCGTGCACTACACCCTTGAAGGCTGATCTGTTCGCGCGGCGGTCCGGCACCTCGCGAGCGCTTGTTCCGAAGTGTGACGTTCGGCTCGTCCGCTAAACAATCGTTCGGTTAGTTTCTCTCCATCGGATCGCTCCTGCGACCGAGCGCTGTCCTGGGGAGGGTGGCGACAACACGAGACATGGGGGAACTTGTTCCAATGATTTCACGATCAACGAAGCGTTTGCTGGCCGGTGTGTTCAGCGTCGCACTCGTCGCTGCGGCCTGCGGGTCCGACGACGGCGGCGACTCGGAGCCAACCGATACCAGTGAGACCGAGACCACCGAAGCCATGGAGGAAGAGGGCGAACCCGCCACCACCGAGGCAATGGAGGAAGAGGGCGACGAACCGTCCGGGGACGAGGGCGAGAGTCCGTCCGGAGAGGCCACGGGCGAACCGATCAAGATCGGCGTGCAAAACCTCGAAGGTGACCCGAACGGCTCGTTCCCCGAATATTCGCTCGGTGTGCAGGCTGCCGCTGACTACATCAACGCCGAGCTCGGCGGCCTCGGTGGCCGCCCGATCGAGATCGAGCTGTGCAAGTCGGTCGTGTCGCCGGACGACTCGCAGCGCTGCGCAAACGAACTCTCAGCGTCTGGGGTCGAGATGGCCGTGTCGACGATCAACTTCTTCGGCAACCACTTCTCGATCTACCAGGGTTCGGAGATCCCAGTGATCGTGGGCACGCCGATCACGCTCGCCGACTTCACGTCGGCAGGCGTGTACTCGATCGGCGCCGGTGGTGGCTGCCTCGGTGTCCACACCGGGCTCATCCAGGTTGCGACCGACGAGATCGAGGGGTTGGAAGACATCACGGTCAACAAGGTTGGCGTGCCGTGGGCAGACACGCCCCCTGGCGTGGTGTGCTACAACGACCTCGAGGCCAAGCCGCTCGACGTGATCGCCGGAACCACGCCTGGCGACTCGGCTCGCGCTGGCGAGAAGCCCGACCTCACCTACATCGGTGTGCCGATCGCCCCGGCGACGCCCGACGTGACGCCGCAGGCCACCGAGGTGCTCGAGTTCGAGCCCGACGTGATCGTCTTCTCGGCGCAGGGCGCCGACTGCTGGAACTTCGTCGATGCGCTCGGCCGGCTCGGCTGGACTCCGGACCAAACACCGCTCGTCTTGTCGGGAGCGTGCCTCGACTTCGATGCCATGGCCGCCGCTGGCGACCTCGCGAATGGGATCTACCTGACGAGCACAGAGAACGGCATCCTCACGCCGCTCGACGGACTCGAAGGTCAGCACCTCGACAACGCCTCGACGTACCAATCGAAGGCCCCCGAGTACGGCATGCCCGACGATCTCGTCTTCACGGGCTTCGGCGGACAAGGCTTCTCGGTGATGATGAACATCTGGGAGCTGGCCAACAGCATCGACGGTGACGTCACCGGTGCCGCGATCAGCGATGCCTTCGCAGCGACCGACGGCAGTCTGCCGGCGTTCGGCGGATCACCGCTCGACTGTGCCAACGCGCCAGCGCCGTACGTGGCGGTCTGTTCGGCACCGATCAGCCTCGTGCAGTGGGACGGCACACAGCTGGTGCAGATCATCGATCGGTTGAACGCCATCGATCTCGTCGCCGGAACCGAGCTGCGTCCGGGCTGATCCGGCCATCGACAGCTGATGCCTCGTCGAGATGACGATGCACATTCGTTTGACGGGGCGCACCGACGCTCGGTGCGCCCCGATCACGACCTTGCTG
>CALICC010000286.1 GCA_938049325.1 uncultured Ilumatobacter sp.
GGATGCCCCCTCGACGCCGTTGGGGAAAGTAGGCCATGATGAAGCACGGCCAACGCTGCGATCGACCGCGACGTGTCGACGCGCAGCGCGAACAGAACGGGGAACGGATGAGACAGTTGTCGGGGCTTGACGCGAGCTTCCTCTACATGGAAACGCCGAACACGTACGGCCACGTCAACGGACTGGGGATCTACGAGCGACCGTCCGCCGACTTCCAGCCGTTCGATCACGTGTACAAGCGCTTTGGCGACATGGTCGGCCATCTCGAGCCGATGCGCCGTCGACTCGTCAACGTTCCGCTCGGCCTCGACCACCCGTACTGGATCGACGACCAACACTTCGACCTCGACTACCACGTGCGCCACATCGGGCTTGCGCCGCCCGGCGCTGCTGACCAGCTGGGTGATCAGGTCGCTCGCATCGTCGGACGCCACATGGATCGCAAGCGTCCGCTCTGGGAGGTCTACGTCATCGAAGGGCTTGCCGACGGACGCTGGGCGATGCTCACGAAGTACCACCACGCGACGATTGACGGGGCGGCCGGCGTGATCATGTTGAAGATCCTGACCGACCCGTCGCCCGACACCGAGTGGACGGTCGAGCCGGTTGACTGGCAGGGCGAAGACGTCCCAGCCGACACCGACCTGTTGAAGACGACGGCGAAGCACCTGCTCGGTAACCCGGCCAAGGCGGCTCGGCTGCAGCTCAAGGTCGTCCGCCAGTTGGCGGAAGCAGCCGGCGTCAACAGCGTGAGTGGAGCGGCGACGCAGGCCCGCAGCGCGATCAAGGCGCTCGTGTCGACCGGCTCCGACGATTCGTCGAACGAATCGCGCGTGGCCATTCCGTTGAGCCCTGCGCCGCCCACGCCGTGGAATGCGTCGGTCACGCCCAATCGTCGATTCGCGATGCGGTCGGTGGCGCTGGCCAACATCAAAGCACTCAAGAACGCAACCGGCGGCACGATCAATGACGTCGTCATGGCGATCTGCGCCGGTGCGCTGCGCGAGTACCTGATCCGACATGACGCGCTTCCCGACGAGCCGCTGCGGGCCATGGTGCCGGTGTCCATTCGTACTGGCGACGAGGAGGACGTGTGGTCGAACAAGGTGTCGGCTGTCGTTGCTGAGCTCCCGACCAACTGCGACGACCCGATCGAACGGGTCGAGCTCTGCAAGGCAGCGATGCATCAGGCGAAGCGACAGTTCGAACTTCTCCCGGCCGAAGCCATGATGGAGGCGACACAGATCACGTCGCCGGTCATCGCTGCATCGGCGATCCGTCTGGTTGGCCGACTCAAGCTCGCCGACCGGATGAACCTTCCGGCGAACGTCGTGATCTCGAACGTGCCTGGGCCGCGTGAACCGCTGTACTTCGCCGGTGCCAAGCTCGACGCCTACATCCCCGTGTCGACGATCAGCGATGGCATCGGGCTGAACATCACGGTGCACAGTTACGAGGACCGCCTCGACTTCGGGTTGATCTCCGACCGTGAACTGATCCCCGACCTGTGGGACATGACCGATCTGCACGTGGAGGAGGTCGAGCGGTTGTTCGAAGCGACCGGCGCCGAGTGGGCGGTCGAGCAAACGCCGCCGCCGATGCGACGCGGCGGAGGCACGGTTGCGCCGATCCCACCGAGTAGCGATGCGGTGGCCGAACGCATCGCGCAGCGCGCCGACACGATGACGCCGTCGGTGGCCACGCCGATCGTGCAGAACAGGGCCGCTAGCAAGAAACGTGCAGCGACGAAGTCCGCGTCGAAAACGAAGACGTCGAGAACCAAGACGTCAAAGAAGTCCGCAGCGAAGAAGCCCGCAGTGAAGAAGCGTGCCAAGAAGAAGGGGGCGTCATGACCGACCAGCTCACCATCGGTGCGCCCCCGCCCTGGCTGACCGCGCTCGAGTACCGGGCGGTCGGCGAGCGCGCACACTTGTCGATGACTCGGCCGCTGCTGCGCCGACTGCCGGCGGGCGACGGTCACGCCGTGCTCGTGCTCCCGGGCTTCGGCGCAGGCGACCGGTCGACGCTGCCGCTTCGTCGTGTGTTGCGCGATCTCGGGTATCGCACGTATGGCTGGAACTTGGGTGTCAATCTCGGCCCGACCGACCGGATCATCGAGGGCCTGGTGCGTCGGCTGCATCACGCATCGCGGCTCGGTGAACCGGTCTCCATCGTCGGGTGGAGTCTCGGGGGCCTCTATGCCCGTGAAATGGCGCGAGCGCGCCCCGACCTCGTGCGCTGCGTCGTCACGCTCGGGAGCCCGATGCAGATGACGTCCGACGACACGTCGTCGGCGAGTCCAATGTTCGATGCGCTCAGCCGATTCCACCGCGAAGGGTTCGACCGCTCTCTTCGCGATGTCGATCGTCCGCGTTTGACGGTTCCGAACACGTCGATCTGGTCGAAGACCGATGGGGTCGTGCGTTGGCAAGCGTGCCTGATCGAACAGACCGAGATCAGCGAGAACATCCGAGTCGTCGGCAGTCACTGCGGGCTTGGCTTCAACACCTCCGCGATCGTCGCAACAGCCGACCGGCTCGCACAACCGGTGGGAGCGTGGCAGCCGTTCTCTGCGCCGTGGTATCTGCGCGGCGCGTTCCCGCCGGCATCAGACCTCGACCGACACCGCCTACCCGCGACCGCTTGAGCTCCGAGCCGCTGGTGGAACGCCGCGGCGGTTCGGTCGGCGTCGCGTTTCGTCGGGAGCCTTGACGATTCCATGAGTCACGTCACCTGAATTGGTGCCGATGACCCGGTATGGATCACGAGCTCGATCACGCTTCGGAGTCGCGTCGACTCGGCGAGGTCGACGCTGCCATGCGCACGCTCAACCTGGGCATGGCGGGCACGGTCGCCGCCGCTGCGGTCCTCTTCGTGCATCAGTTCTCCGTGGCGTTTGCCGTGTTTGCATCGCTGCCGCTGCTCTTCTGGTTGGTGCGGCTCTCGACGCTCGGACCGCTCATGTCGGTGCGCGGCTGGAACATCGCGAGCTTGCCCGTCATGATCACCTCCATCGGCGCAGCCGCCCTGCTCTCGGGTGGTGCCGACAGTCCTGTCGCATTCTTCGTGGGAGTTGTCGCGCTCTGGGGCAATGCAATGTTTGCCAACCTTGCTCGATCCACAGCCCTCGGTGTCGGCTCGCTCATCGTGCTGGCCGGAATCGACCTTGCGCTCGGCCGAACGATCGAGCTGATGACGTTCGTGTGCGCACTCGTCATCGCCGGGTATCTGCCGTTCTTCGTCGACCGAATGGTTCAGGTGGAGCAACTCCACCGTCGCCGATCCGTCGTCGACCAGCTCACCGGGTGCCTCAACCGGCATGCACTCGAGTCTCGATCGGTCGAGCTCGAAGAACAAGGGGCTCGGACGAACGCGGAACTCTCGGTCGTCATGTTTGACCTCGATCATTTCAAGGCAATCAACGACCGGTACGGGCACGCACAGGGTGACCGGGTGCTTGCACACGTTGCGTACGAGGCGCGCAAACACCTCCGTCGATTCGAGCTCGTCTATCGACTGGGTGGCGAGGAGTTCGCCGTACTGCTGCCCGGAGCAGGAGCACAGGTCGCGGCCGCGATGGCTGAACGAATTCGCGACGGGATCGAGAACTCTCCGCTGGATCACGTGGGTGTGACCGCATCGTTCGGTGTGGCGAGTTGTGCCGCGCCGTTCAGTGTCGAGCAGGTGATCAACATGGCCGATCGACGCCTCTATCTCGCCAAGGCAACGGGTCGTAACTGCGTCGTCGATCGCGACATCGAGCTCGAGCCCGCCCTCGCCGAGGCCTGAAGCCGACAAGCCCAGATCGAACCGCACCGCGCCCGCTCGTTACGGTCGGCGCAATGGACTTTGCGATCCCCGAATCGACGCTGCAGTTCCTCGGCGAACTCGATGCCTTCATCGAGTCGACCATCAAGCCGATGGAGAACGAGGACGACAACATCCGGTTCTTCGACCATCGGCGTGAAGACTCGCGAACCGACTGGGAGCGAGACGGTCTGCCCAATGCCGAATGGGAAGCGTTGCTGCGCCGCATGCGGGTCGCCGCCGACGAGGCTGGGTTCTACCGCCACCAGTTGCCCGAACGCTTCGGCGGCAACGATGCAGGCAACCTCGAAATGGCGATCATCCGCGAACACCTGGCCCGCAAAGGGCTCGGTCTACACAACGACCTGCAGAACGAGAGCTCGATCGTCGGCAACCTCGTGACCGTCCTGATGATGGAGCGATACGGATCAGAAGCGCAGCAAGCCCATTGGATTCCGAAGATGCTGGCGGGCACCGCTCGCATCGGGTTCGGGTTGACCGAGCCGCTCCACGGATCGGACGCCACGTGGATGGAGACCACGGCGGTGCGTGACGGTGACGAGTGGGTCATCAGCGGCGAGAAATACTGGAACACCGGGCTGCACCACGCGACTCACGACTACATCTTCGCCCGCACCTCAGGTGAGCCTGGCGACGGCCGCGGCATCACCTGTTTCATCACGCCTACCGACTCGCCCGGCTTCTCGATCGAGGAGTTCATGTGGACGTTCAACATGCCGACCGACCATGCTCACGTGAAGCTGAACGAAGTGCGCGTCGGCCAGGACGACATCCTCGGCGAGGAAGGCCTCGGTCTGCAGACCGCCCAACTCTTCGTGCACGAGAATCGGATCCGGCAGGCTGCGTCGTCGCTCGGCGCGGGTCTGCACTGCATCGATCTCGCTGTCGACTACGCGAATCAACGCACGACGTTCGGCAAGCGGTTGTCCACGAACCAGGCCATCCAGTTCCCGCTGGCCGAACTCGCGGCTGAGGCCGAAATGTTGCGTGCGCTGATCCAAAAGACGGCGTGGCAACTCGATGCCGGCATCGATCACATGGAGATCACCGACAAGGTCGCGATGTGCAACTACCGCGCCAACCGGTTCTGTTGCAACGCTGCCGACCAGGCCATGCAGACCTGTGGTGGCCAGGGCTACAACCGTGCGATGCCGTTCGAACACATCTACCGGCACCATCGTCGCTACCGCATCACCGAAGGCTCCGACGAGATCCAGATCCGCAAGGTTGCTGGCAAGCTCTTCGGCTACACCGGACGAGCCAAGGGTTAGTGAGCGTGATCGGCGGAGCGTCGCACGATGAGCTTCGTCGGTCCACGCAAGGTGTGTGAACGCTGCCACGTGACCTCATCGGCGGCGACCGCGTAGTCACCGAACGCGTCGAGAAACGCGGGCAACCCGACTCGCATCTCCAATCGCGCCAGCGATGCACCCAAGCAGTGGTGAATGCCGTGCCCGAATGAGATCGACTTCGGGTCGGGTCGATCGAGACGAAGCTGATCTGCGTCAGGCCACCGGCGCGTGTCGCGGTTGGCTGCGCCGATGTTGAGTGCGATGTTCGATCCGCCGGGAATGGTCACGTCGCCGACCTCGATCGGTCCGGTCGAGTTTCGTCCGCTGAACTGTGCGGTCGTGTCGAACCGGATCAGTTCCTCGACGGCATTGTCGACCAGGTCAGGCGTTGACCGCAGCAGCTCTCGCTGGTCGGGGTGGTGTGCGAGCGCGACGATGCTGTTGCCCATCAGGCCCGCCGTGGTTTCATGGCCGGCGAACATCAGGATCGAGATCATGGAGATGACTTCCTCATCTGAGAGTTCGCTCTCGTCACCGGCGAGCGCGGTGACGAGGTCGTCTTGTGGTTCGGCTCGACGCTGGGCAATCAGTTCGCTGAAGGTGTCGTGAAGTTCGCCGAACACTCGATTCATCTCGACATGGTCGAACGCTTCGAGTGCTTCGAGCATTCGGCTGATCTGGGCCGACGACGACCGCAGCCAATCCCAGCGTTCGACCGGAAGGCCCAGCAGCGCGGCGATCGCGTAGATGGGAAGCGCCGCGGTGAACGTCGGCACGACATCTGGCGCAGGGTGGCCCTCGAGATCCGCGAGCAGGTCGGCGGCGATCTCACGGATCTGAGGCTCTTTGGCGCTGATCCGCTTGGGCGTGAACGTGCGGCTGACGGCGCCGCGCAGCCGGGTGTGGATCGGCGGGTCCGTGAGCAGCAACCACTTGCGGAAGTTCTCCACCGCGGTGTCCGACAACTTCGTGTACGGGGACACTCCGAGCATCCGGGTGGCGAGTGCCTCGGTGCTGGCGTTGGGTGACCGTAGGACGGCAAGTACCTCGTCGTATCCCGAGACGAACCACTGCTGATAGGCGCGGCTGTACACCACCGGGCCGTCGGCACCCATCTTGTCGTAGATCGGGTACGGCCAACTGAAACGCTCAGGCGTGTAGGGGTCGCCCCACTTCGCGAACCGGAACAACTGCTTGGACAGTCGAGGGCGTGCTCCGATTCCGCGGACGACCGGGAGCAGCACCTGTTCGAGGTTCATGTTCCAGTTTCACACACTGGCCGCACGGCAGAATGTGGGATTGGTCACGCCTCGCCCCGAACGCTCAGGCGGCGAGCGCTCGCCCGCTTTCGAGGTCGAAGAGATGAATCGCCCCGGTCTCGATGCGGAGAGCGAATGGCTCCCACAAGTTGAACGATTCGTGCGATCCTGCGACCGCGGTGATCGGTGACGCGTGACTGTGCACGACCTCGATGCCGTTCGAGGTGACCGAGACACTCGGAGCGTCGACGCTGGCGTGCACCAGTTGCTCGTGCCCCAAGGCCTCGGTCGACTCGACGCTCGTGACGAGGTCGCCATCGTGCTCTCGACGGAGTGCCTCGGGGCGAAAGCCGATCGCCACGTCACGTCCTTGCGTTGCGACCGCGGGCTCGATGGCGTGGCCCGTGAGCGGGATCGTTTGCGAGCCAACACGAACGCTGAGGCGATCACCGCTGTCAACGATCGTCCCGGCGAGCACGTTCATCTGTGGCGACCCCAGGAACTGCGCAACGAAGAGGTCGCGCGGATGTTCGTACAGCTCGGTCGGTGTGCCGGTCTGGGCGACGACGCCGTCGCGCATGAGGCTGATCCGGTCAGCGATCGCCATCGCTTCCGCCTGATCGTGGGTGACGAACACGGTGGTCGTGCCGAGACGGCGTTGCAAGCGGAGTATCTCCGTTCGAGTTTCCAGGCGAAGCTTCGCATCGAGGTTCGAGAGTGGCTCGTCCATCAAGAAGAGCCGAGGGTCTCGGATGACCGACCGTCCGAGCGAGACACGTTGCTGCTGTCCGCCTGAGAGGCGGCTCGGTTTGCGCTCGAGTGCATCGTCGATGTGGAGCAGCCGGGCCACGGTCTCCACGCGGCGGGCAACCTCCGTTGCGTGCATGCCGCCAACCATCAGCGGAAAGCCGAGGTTCTCTGCGACGGTCATCTGCGGGTAGAGAGCATGTTCTTGAAAGGCCATCGCGATGTCGCGGTCGCGCGGGCCGATGTCGTTCATGCACCGCCCGTCGAATTGAATCGAGCCGCTGGTGGGGGATTCGAGTCCGGCGATCATCCGAAGCACCGTGCTCTTGCCGCACCCCGAAGGACCGAGCAGTACCCGAAGCTCGCCGTCGTCGATCGTCATGTCGAGTTGATGGACCGCCGCGAGGCCGTCCGGATAGATCTTGCTGACATTCTCGAGTTGGATGCTCGTCATGGCCGTCTCCGATCGATCAGCAGTCTCGCGCATCGTCGGCCGGCTCGGAACCGCCGCTCCGGCTAGGCCGCGACGGTGACGCCGAGCATCCTGCGTCGAATTTCAGGAAGCGCGGGGCAGTTCGGGTCGAGGGCCTCGGCGAGGGCGAGGTGATCCTGCGCGGCTTCTCGACGATCTGAAGTTGCGTGTTCGGCCAGCGCTCTGAAGGCGTTGACGAACGCTCCGTCTGGCCTGGTCAGCTTCTTCGAGCTGCTCGCGAGTTCGAGGAGGGGCAGGCCGTCGTCGGGTCGGCCGAGCAACGTCAATGTCGCGCCACGAGTGTTGGCAAACGCTGCGTTCGTCGGTGCGCTCGAGAATGCCTGCTCGGACCAACGTTCTGCCTGCGGGAGCAACGTCGGGTCGAACGTCATCACCGCAGCCCACGCGACGTTGTTTTGGATTGCCGGCTCGACGTCGGATGCATCGGCGAAGGGCGAGAGCACGTCGAATGCGTCGCGCCACCGGTGGCTGGCCAGGAGAAGTGCGGCCAACGTCGCGGCCGGTTCGGCATCAGCGGGCGAGGCCGCTGCCCGTTCTTCCGCGAGTGTGATCGCCGCTCCTGTGTCTCCGCCGTGGATGGCCTGCACGAGCCGAGCGACGTCGGTCGTCAACTCGATCGCGTCGATGTCTCGACGCCATCCTTCGAGGTCGGTCATCATCTTCACGAGGTGAGCGCCATCGGTGTGGACGACGGCTGCGGACTCTGCCGTGAGCGTGCGCGGCCACACGTTGAGCAGGATGTGGATCGACGCAACCAGGATGATCGACCACCTCAATGAGCTTCCGATGGCCGAGCCGGGTTGCCAGAGTGCTGCCGCGGTGAGCGCGCTTGCCTCGGCAGCAATGCCCGCTGAGAACACCGCCATGTCGCGCCACCTTGTTCCGGTGGGCTGCAAGATCGTGACCCCGCCCGACGGCATCGCCCGAATCTCCACGAGCACGCTGCCGATCTCGAATCCGAGCACGCGCCGGCCGCGACCGATGGTCACTCCGAACAGCTCCGCTCGCATCAGCAGGCCGATGAGTGCGTGGGACGCTTCGTGCACCGAGATCAAGAGAGCGGTGACGGCGACGGTCATGACCACGAAGATTCCGATCGCCGCAGCGGAAGCGCCAGCGTCGCCGGGGT
>CALICC010000287.1 GCA_938049325.1 uncultured Ilumatobacter sp.
GGGCTTGATCGGTTCAACGCCGACGGCCTGCATCTCTACACGACACTCGAGCCTTGTCTCATGTGCGCCGCGACCGCAATGCAACTCAAGGTCACCAGGGTGCACTTCGCCGTGGCCGACGAGTTCTACGCTGGAATGGACGACCTCTGGCCACAGTTCGAGATCACGGCGCATCGCCAGCCGACGTCGGTCGGTCCTCTTCCGAGCCCACTCGACCGGTTTGCTCGGCTCCTCCCGATGGTGTTCACACTTCGGCATTTCCCGGGACGCGCAGCGGAGCAGTTGGCCCGCCAGCGGCATCCGGAGTTGGCGGCGATTGTCGACTCGCTTCGCGCGGACAACGTCTTCGACGACATCGTGGCGGAGGGGTCCGTCGTTGACGCTCTCGCGCACCTGGCGCCACGTCTGGACTACTGACGGTCTTGGACAACGTCCTGGTGGCGGACTTCACCGTCCGCGGATTCTCGTCCGATCGCGGGGAGTGCGACGACTGCTGCGACCGCGACGATTCCGGCGATCATCCCCCATGACCTGTAGGTGAAACCGGTGTGGAGCTGCGTGTGGTTGCGCATCACCTCGAACCAGACGAGCGGAATCAGCGCCGGTGATACGAGGGTTATGCGGTCGGCGAAGCGGTGCCTGAGCTCGGCATTCGGACGTTTGATCCACGCGGTGACGATGAGGGCACCGAGGACCACGATCACAACACCTGTGAGCGGATGTTCGATCCACCTGGACCAGGTGCGTTGGATCGAATTCGTGAACGAGAAGTCGAGGGCGTCGACCTCACCGTCGAGTCGTGAACCCGCGACGTCGGTGATCTCATCCACGACACTGCCGAATCCGAACACCGCTGACGCGAAGAGCCACTTCGCTGCCCACATCCAGGCCCATCCACCGATCCATCCGGTCGCCGCGATGGTGCCCGTGATGCTCAGTGTTCGTCCCGACTGCGACGGACTTGCGGCGAGGATCGCGGCGCCCACGAACATCGCCCAGGCGCCCGGAGTGATGGTGAGAATGTCGAAGAACACGAACATGGCACCGGCTGCGACCGACAGCGCTGCCAACGTGGAGGGGCGCACCGATGCGCCGAGGTTCGTGATGTGACGGTGGGCGATCCAGGTCGTGGCGAGCGCCGCGAGCGCCCCCGTTGCGTGCGGCAAGCTGCGCGGGAGATCGATCAGGTCGGTGGTCAGGAGCACGGGGAGCATCAGCGCTGCAGCGATTCGCCATCCGTGGGTCCGCGTGAGTTGGTGCGTGAGCCCAACTGTGGTGATGACGATCGCCCACAAGACGACCATGCGTGTTGCGGCGAGTCCGACGGTGGCGATCAGCGGGCGGGTGACGACGGTGTAGCCGTGCCAATACCGGAAGTACTCGTTTGGTGTTCCGAGGCCGTTTCCTTGGCGATACTCGGCCAGAGACTTGACCGATCGCTCGCAGTTTCCCAGTGTCGGGCTGCGAACGGCATTCGTCAGGCGCGATGCATCGGCCGAATCGCCGAGGCCCATCGTGATGCCGATGCAGTCCGTGAGGTAGTCAACCGTCGGGCCGGTGGTCGCCGGCCCGAAGTTTGCCCTGGTCAGTTGACCGGTTGCGATCGCTTCGGTGAGCGCATCGATGATCCGACCATCGGGTACGAACGAGGCCACCAGCACGCCGATGAGCCCCAAGATGGGTGCAGCGATCGCAACGGCTGCGATCGAGCGCATTCCGGACAGTTGCCGCCCGAGCGCGTCGAGGATCGATCTACTCGCGCTGCGCATCGTCGAAGTCTAAGGAGTCGCTCGAGTGCGGTACGTGCGTCAGACGCGTTCGAGCCGGGTGACGAAGTGGAGGTTGCGCTCGAACAGCGGCTTGACGATGGTCGGGTAGAGATCGATTGCCTCGTTGGTTTCGCGCTGAGCGAGCTGTGCTTGGGACCACAGCTCTGACCACTCGTGCCGACTCAGGTATCGCCCGTCGCGCCCGACGCCGAATTGACGATTGCCGACCCAGTCCATCGCGGAGAGCACGAAGCGTTGCCACCGGCTCTCGGCGTAGTGGTCTTTGACGACGATCCCACGGCGTGCGACGCGGCGCGCCTCGCCCACGACGCGAGCCGGATCGGCGGCGTGGTGGAGCACGTCGATCACAATCGCCCACTCGAATGAGTCGTCCGCGAAGGGCAGGGTCAATCCGTCGAACATCGTCAGCTCGATCGCGCAGTCGTCTCGTGCGAGTGTCTCGACACCCACGACGTCGTGTCCGGCAGCGGCCAGTGCCGCGCTGATCTCACCGCTGCCGCAGCCGATATCGAGAATCCTGCTGCCGGCAGGGAGTTGTGCCAGCAGTGCGTCGACCAGCCGATTGCGTCGTCGATCGAACACCAACGAGCGGTGGAGCCGTCGATGGACCTTGGCAGCCATACTCATTGATGTGGACTTGGTCGACTTACTGGCATGACTTCCGAACCTACCAACGAGCAGCGTCGCGAACGGGTGAGTACGCCGCGGCCGGGAGGTGTTGAGCTCACCGTCTTGATGCCGTGTCTCGACGAAGCTGAAACACTCCAGGTGTGCATTGACAAAGCCACAGCGTCAGCCACGTCGCTGGGGGTCGACTACGAGATCGTCATCGCCGACAACGGCAGCTCTGACGGATCCCAGGACATCGCCCGCGATGCGGGAGCGATCGTCATCGATGTCGGCACGCCCGGGTACGGCGCGGCGCTTCGCGCTGGCATCGAAGCGGCGTGTGGAGAGTTCGTGATCATGGCCGACTCCGACGACAGCTACGCGCTCGACGACCTCGATCCATTCGTGAGCTCATTGCGCGATGGGGCCGATCTCGTACTGGGGAATCGATTCGCGGGCGGCATCGCGCCGGGAGCGATGCCGTGGTTGCATCGTCGCCTCGGCAACCCAGTGCTCTCGTTCGTGGGTCGTCGTCTTTTCGGTTCCGATCTCGGCGACTTTCACTGTGGAATGCGCGGGTTTCGTCGACAGGCGATCGCCGATCTCGATCTTCGAACGACCGGTATGGAGTTTGCGAGCGAGATGGTTGTCCGCGCGTCGCTCGACGAGCTCGACATCCGCGAGGTCCCGACCACGCTGCAGCCTGATGGGAGAACGCGGCAACCGCACCTGCGCACGTGGCGCGACGGTTGGCGCCACCTTCGGTTTCTCATGTTGTTCTCGCCGCGTTGGCTTCTGCTGATGCCCGGATTCGCGATGGTGGCGGTCGGACTGGTTGCGATGGGAATATTGCTGCCCGGCCCAGTACGGATCGGATCGATCGCATTCGACGTCCATGCGCTCGTCTACGCCCACCTCGCCATAATCGTTGGCTGCAACGCTGTGTTCCTCGCTTGTTTTGTGCGCGTCTACGCCACGCGCACTGGATTGTTACCTGAGCGCGACCGTTTGGTGGGTTTGCTTGAACGGTTGAGCCTCGAACGCGTTCTTGTGAGCGGAATCGTGCTCGTGCTTGCCGGGCTCGGCGGGTCGATCGGAGCGATTGCCGTCTGGGGTGCCGAGTCGTTCAGTGACCTCGACGCATCGGAGACGATGCGATTGGTGATTCCTTCGGTCACCGCCGTCGCCGTTGGAGGCGAGCTCATGTTGGCGAGCTTCGTCATCGGCGTCCTCAACATCGAGCGCCGTTAGCCATCCACTCGACGTGTTGCTCGACGCGAATCGGTGCCGAGGCCTCGGGTTTGGTTGACTTGTCCGATGGCCGAACCCATCGAAGTCTCCGAATCAGTCAGCCTCGACCGCGAAACGGTCGACGGCGTCGACGTCGCCCTCGTCATCGTGAACAATCCGCCGGTGAACGCGCTGAGCTGGCACGTTCGTCAGGGCCTCTTCGAGGCGATGACGCAGGCGACCGATTCGGGCGCTCAAGCGATCGTCGTGGTCTGTGAAGGCCGCACGTTCATCGCCGGTGCCGACATCAGCGAGTTCGGCGGTGGCGCGCCGAATGCGGCCAGTCTGCAAGACGTCCAGAGCGCCATGGAAGACGCACCGGTTCCGGTCATCGCGGCCATTCACGGCACGGCGCTGGGCGGCGGCCTCGAGGTGGCGTTGTGTGCGCACTACCGAGTGTCTGTTGCATCAGCGAAGTTCGGGCTCCCTGAAGTGAACCTGGGGTTGCTTCCCGGTGCGGGTGGAACGCAGCGGCTGCCCCGGCTCGTGGGGGTCCCCAAGGCGCTCGAGATGATGACGACCGGCCGCCACATCGGCAGCGCCGAAGCGCGCGAAGGCGGCCTCGTCGACGACGTCGTCGAGGGCGACACCGATGCGTTGCGTGGTGCTGCATTGGCGTTCGCTGCCAAGGCAGTGAACGACGCAATGCCGCGCGTGCGAGTGCGTGACCGCAACGAACTCGTCGAGGCTCACAAGGGTGATGAGCGGATCTTCGCGGACTTCCGCAAGAGCATCGCCCGCAAGACCCGCGGATTCCTCGCTCCCGAATACAACATCCAGTGCATCGAGGCGGCGGCAAATCAGCCGTTCGAGGAGGGTCTCAAGACCGAAGGCAAGCTCTTCATGGAGCTGATGACGGGTCCACAGTCGGCCGCGCAGCGCTACTACTTCTTCGCTGAGCGCGCCGCCAACAAGATCCCCGACATTCCCAAAGACACACCGCTCATCGATGTCAAGCATGTCGGTGTGCTCGGTGCGGGCACGATGGGTGGCGGCATCGCGATGAACTTCGCGAACGTGGGTATCCCCGTCACCATCGTCGAACGCGATCAAGCATCGCTCGACAAGGGCCTCGCGGTGGTGCGCAAGAACTACGAGCGGTCGCGCTCAACCACTGCCGAGCAGGTCGAAGAGCGAATGGGCCTCATCACAGGCTCCACCAGCAAGCAGGACTTCGCCGACTGTGACATGGTGATCGAAGCCGTGTTCGAGGACATGGATCTGAAGAAGTCGATCTTCAAGGAGCTCGACGAGATCTGCAAGCCGGGTGCGCTGCTCGCGTCGAACACCTCGGCGCTCGACGTCAACGAGATCGCCGCCGTCACCAGCCGCCCCGAGAGTGTGATCGGCATGCACTTCTTCAGCCCTGCCAACGTGATGAAGCTGCTCGAAAACGTGCGTGGCGACAAGTCGTCCGACACGGTCGTGGCGACCACGATGGCCATCGGCAAGAAGATCGGCAAGGTCTCCACCATGGTCGGGGTGTGCCCCGGATTCGTCGGCAACCGGATGCTGTTCATGCGTGGCGCAGAAGCCGAGCGAATGCTGCTCGAAGGCGCCACACCAGCTCAGGTCGACAAGGTGCTGTTCGATTTCGGGTTCCCGATGGGGCCGTTCTCGATGAGCGATCTCGCCGGGCTCGACATCGGCTGGAAAGAGGAGCAGTCGTCATCGTCGACGATCCGCGAAGTGCTGTGCGAGAACGGTCGTCGTGGTCAGAAGAACGGTATGGGCTACTACACGTATGACCCCGAGACGCGGGCGGCGACGCCCGATGCCGAGGTCGAGCAACTGATCAAGAACTTCGCGATCGGCAAGGGCATCGAGCAGCGTGAGGTGAGCGATCAGGAAGTGCTCGAACGCTGCCTGTACCCAATGATCAACGAAGGCGCGAAGATCCTCGAAGAGAAGATCGCCATCCGCGGCAGCGACATCGACGTCGTGTGGGTCAACGGTTACGGCTGGCCGGTCTACCGCGGTGGGCCGATGCACTGGGCCGACTCTGTCGGGCTTGCCGAGATCGCGTCGAAGATCGAGGAGTACAGCGCGTCGCTCGGCGGCAAGCACTGGGATCTCAGCCCCTTGCTGAAGTCACTCGCCGAGTCCGGCGGGCAACTCCAGACCTACACCAGCTGACGAACGGCGATCAGGGTCAGCGGGGTCGGAACCCGTCGAGCATCAGCGTGCACAGAGCGTCGATCACGACATCGATCGTCGGACCTTGCTCGCCCGTGATGTGATCGAGCGTTGGCGTCAGGGCCACGAGGCCCTGCATCGTGGCCCAACACATGGTCGCGGCGTTGTCGACATCGAGGGCGGGGTTGATTTCGTCGCGCAACGCCTCCACCGATTCGATGAGCCGCATCATTGCCTCGGTGCCGTGATGTTGGAGGTCGGGATCGTCCTCGTTCAGCAGGTCGTTCTGGAAGATCACAGCAAAGTGACCGGGTGACTCGAGCGCCGTGTTGACGTATGCCCGGCCGCAGTTCCTCAAACGCTGAACGGGGTCGACTTCTTCCGATGCCGCTGCGAGCGCCGCTGCCAGGCGCTCGAAGCCTTCGGCGGCAAGCGATGTGAGCAGGCCGCGCGTGTCGCCGAAGTGGTGAGCCGGTGCCGCGTGCGATACCCCCGCGCGCCGAGCGACCTCGCGCAGACTGAACCCTGCGGGACCGCGTTCGCCGACGAGGTCGGCGGCAGCCGAACGGAGCGCCGCGGGCAGATTGCGGTGGTGATACGGCTTTGTCTGCTCAGCTGCCGGAGGTCGGTCGCTCGCCGTGTCTTTCACCACGTCCTCATCTTAGTCTTGACAGCGGAAAGTTTGTCTTGACAACGGAAAGATCAAACTTTACGTTGTCAACATGACGTTGATGGATGCACCTGCCACTCGGCCGGCCCGGCCCGGCGCCCCGTTGTTGCCCAACGAGTCACCGGATCCCGGTTGCGGTCTCGATCCGAGTCGGCGGTCGGTGATCGAGTTGTTCGGGCGGCATCCGATGCGTGTCGTGGTGGCGGTCCTGACCATCACGGCGCTGTTGGTGATTCCGTTTCTCACGATGGCGCCGACCGAGTCGGCGTCGACGGAACCCGGCGGGCCGGTCTTCGACGCCCGCGACCGGATCGACGAGCGGTTCGTGTCGACGGTCCGACCGGTCTTGTTGATTGCCGAACACGACAGCGGCGACCTGATGCGCGCCGAACCGCTCCGTGAGCTTGCGGCCGCCGAGGCGGCGGTGCGGTCCGATCCCGACCTCGACGGCGCACTGTTCTCGTTCTACGACGCCGAGACAGCGCGCGATGTCGACGGTGTGCTCAGCATCGTCGAGCTCATCGAGCGTGAACTCGCGGCGCGCGGAACATCGCTGGAGGTTGCCGGCGACCGCGATGTCGCGGCTGCGGTCGATGCCCTCATCGATCGTTTCGGGGAGCGCTCGGACGCGCTCGGGCTGTCGGCACTGTCGGCGCGCGACGAGAGCGGTCGTTGGGTCGTGCCCGCCGTGACCGTGACCGTGCTCACCGACGACACCGTGCTCGGCTTTGGCAACAACGCCGTGAACCTCGGGGGAAGTACCGAGGTCGAGGAGTTCGATCGCGGTGTTCAAGAGACGGTGCGTGACGCGGCCGCCGGCTATCAGGTCAACGCGGTTGCGATCGACGTCAACCTCACGTCGGAGGAGCAGGGTGCAGTCGCTGGGCCGTTCATCGGCTTCACGATTCTGGCGGTGCTGCTGATCGTCGGGCTCACCTTCCGCAGCTATTGGATCACGGCGGTCGTCGGTGCCGCGCTCGTGCTGTTGATCATCTGGCTCAAGGGCATCAGCAACCTGATCGGTCTCAAGGACGACCTGGTGTTGTCACTGATCGTCCCGATCGCCATGGTCTCGTTCGGCGTCGACTTCGCGTTCCATTCGATCGGGCGGTATCGAGAAGAGCGTGCGCAAGGAGCCGGCGCCCGGTCGGCGTACGTGCGAGGGCTGACAGCAGTGTCGGCCGCGTTGGTGCTCGCCCTGCTGTCCGACTCGGTCGCATTCCTCTCGAACGTGACCGCCGGGATCGAGTCGATCGTTCAGTTCGGTGTGGGCGCCGCGATCGCACTCGGGGCTGCCTACCTCCTCCTCGGCTTGGTCGCACCACTCGTCGTGGCCGAGATCGAGGCCCGGGTTGCCGTTCCGGCAGGAACGGTTCGCAGCTCGGCTGCCCAGGTGCTCGGGGCAGTTGGTGCCGCGTCATTGGCCATGGCGTCTGTGCTGATGCTCGTCTTCATTCTTCCCTGGCTTGGCGTGATCGTGGCGGCGTTCTCGATCGTTGCGACGTTGCTCGTTCCTCTGGTGGTCAGGCGTCGCGCCGGTGGACCACGGGTGGGTGACGCGGCGGTCGCCGCATCGTCGAGTCGGTTGCCCATGCTCATCTCGGCCGTGGTCGCCCGCGTGACCGCGGCTCGACGGATCGTGCTCCCAGCGGTCGTGCTGGCAACCGTTGGCGCGGCGTCCCTGGCGATACAGGTTCCGGCTGAGTTCGATGTCGAAGACTTCTTCGCGGCCGACACGGACTTCGTCGTGTCGCTCGATCAGCTCGACGTCCACGTGGGTGACCGAGGCGGAGAAGTCGCGGCCGTGTACATCGAGGGCGACCTCACCGATCCGGATCGACTCGCTGACGTCCGAGTCGCCGCCGATCTGATCCAGGATCTCGATTCCGATCTTCTCGCCCGAGCCGACGACGGTTCGATCGACATCGATGCCGGTGTGCTCGACGTCTTCGATGATGCATTCTCTTCACCGGCGATGGTCGATCTGGTGGCAGATCGGACCGGTCGCCCATTGACCGACGTCGACGGTGACCGGATTCCCGACGACCGGGATCAGGTTGAAGCGCTGCTGGCGATTGCGTCGACCATCGGGATCCCACTCGATGCCGACCGTCTGCTGATGACTCCGGACGAGGTTGGCGTGCGCATCGACCTCGATGGCGTGGCAGCCACGAGATTCGAGGTGTCGCTCACCGATACTCGCTCGCAGGAGTCGGTCCTGGCCGTGCAGGCGTCGCTCGAACCAATCCTTGACGACCTGTCGCAGCAGCTTGGCGGATCGTTCGTCGAGGTCACTGGCGGGCCGGTGGTGCGCGCCGAGTCGTTGCAGGCGACGAACCGGGCGCTCGGCCTGTCGTTGCCGATTGCCGTGGTGCTGTGCTTGCTCGTCGCAACCGTATTCCTGCGCTCGTTCCGGTATGGGCTCGCCAGCGTGTTTCCGATTCTGGTCGTGGTCGCCTGGCTGTACGCGTTCATGGAGATCGCCGGATACGCGATCAATCTGGTCACGGCGACGATCGCTGCGGTGTCCATCGGGATCGGCATCGACTTCGCGATCCACTTCATCACTCGGTACCGAGAAGAACTCGATCGGATCGGAGATCGTGACGGCGCGGTGCGAGCCGCGGCTGCCGGGACCGGTACAGCGCTGGTGGCGTCCGCCTTCAGTTCTGCGATCGGGTTCGGGATTCTCGCTCTCGCACCGATGCCGTTGTTCGCGTCGTACGGTCTGTTGACGGCGGTCATGATCGCGATGGCGCTCGTTGCCACGTTGCTCGTCTTGCCGAGTGTCCTCGTTGCCGTCACTCGCGACGCGAAGCCTGCGAGCTGATGATCGGATGGGGCTGCCCAATGGCAAATCTGCTCGCTTCTCTGTGCGTTCCGGTACCTCGAGGGGCCAGAGACGCACAGAGAACGGGTTTGATCAGATCGAGTGGGCGGGCGAGGGTGACGCCGTGAGTTCGCCGCTCAACCATTCGACGCGTTCGCGCATCAGGTCGAGGCCCGCGTGTGGTTCGCAGTCGGTCACGTGGGAACGTGGGCGATCGAACACGATGTGCTGCGGACCCTCGCTGGTGTACGACGGCCACGGCTCGCGTCCGGGCGAGTCGGGCACCCCGGTGGCTGCGAATGCGAACCAGCGGTCACCCATCTCGCGGGTCAGCAGGTGCGCATCATCGGCCACGGGGACCATCGGGAAGGTGCTGTCGAACACATAGAAGATCTCAGCCGCGTGGAAGGCGCCGATCGTCTGCTTCTCCAATGCCGGCAACGCTTGGAAGTAGTAGCGATACACCGGGTGGCCTTGAGCCGAATGGCAGCGTGCCGCGTGGTCGACGTGCACGCCGAACATGTGGTCACCGCCGTGGTCCACGAGCGCCGACTGTTTGCCCTCGGCAAGGCCGGGGTACTCGGCAAGCAGCCGATCGACGTGCTCGGGGGACGGGTACGACCGCTCGAACGCCGTTCGCAGCTCGACGGGTTCCACCGCTGACCCGTCGCCCGGCAGCTCGAACTCGGCGCCCGCCGGGTGCATGAACGTGTGCAGCAACGTTCCTTCGTCGCTGTTGTAGCCGATCATCAACGGGACGGGAGCTTGTGCACCCGCACCGAATGCAGTCATCGGCGTGGTGGGCAGGATCACGCCGTCGACGGCCGGGTAGAAGTAGCGACCGAGCTCAGGGGTTGCCTGGTACAACTCTTGGAGTTCAGTGGCGTCCATGTTGCGTAGGCGGGCGAGTTGATTCGGCTCGCGCCCCACCGCCACGTCACCGAAGCGGGTGCCCGCGTCCACGGCAGGAATGAAGTCGATCGCGGGCC
>CALICC010000288.1 GCA_938049325.1 uncultured Ilumatobacter sp.
GCGCTGTACTGGATGCACGGTGGCGGCATGATCCTCGGCAACGCCGCGATGGACGACGCGATGTGTTGCGCGTTCGTCGAAGAACTCAACATCGTCGTCGCCTCGATCGACTATCGGTTGGCTCCCGCCTTCCCCTTCCCCGTCCCGCTCGACGATTGCTACGCGGGCCTCGAGTGGCTGTTCGCCAACACCGACGAACTCGGTGTCGACCCCGAGTGCGTCGCCATCGGTGGTGCGAGTGCGGGCGGCGGTCTCGCTGCTGGACTCGCGCTCAAGGCACGCGATGTCGGCGAACTCACGCCGTGCTTCCAGTTCCTGCGCTACCCGATGATCGACGACACCAACACCACACCGTCGAGCCATGCGATCACCGACGGTCGCGTGTGGAACCGAGCCGCGAACCTGGTCGGGTGGGATGCGTACCTCTCGGGCGACGCGGGTTCGGCCGACGTGTCGTCGTATGCCGCGCCAGCCCGCTCAACCGATCTGGCTGGCCTGCCGCCCGCCATCGTCACCGTCGGCGATCTCGACATGTTCCTCGACGAAGACATCGCGTACGCACAGGCGCTGCTCGCCGCGGGCGTTGCCACCGAACTCCACGTCTACCCCGGTGGATTCCACGCGTCGAACTCGATGGTGCCGCATGCCGACGCGTCACAGCGTTGGTGGCGTGACGAGGTCGCCGCGTTGAATCTCGCGCTCAACGGCGTTCCCGAGCCGATCACGTTGGGCTGATCTCGACCCGTCTACCCGCTGGTTTGCGTCTCAGCGCGGCAGGTTCGGCCGGAATTGGCCGGTGTTGGCGGTGACGCCGCCGTCGACAGGGATGATCGCGCCGTTGACGAACGACGCGTCGCCAGACGCCAAAAAGGTGATCATCGCCGCGATCTCGTGCGGCTGACCCCAACGCTGCAACGGGATCGAACGACGCAGATCGTCGTGGCGGTCGGGCGCGTCCTGAAGGCGCGCGGTCATCGCCGTTTCGGTCGGTCCGGGACACACCGCGTTGACGGTGATCCCGTCGGGGCCGAGGTCGACAGCTGCGGCCCGAACCAAGTTGATGACGGCGCCCTTCGACGTGTTGTACGCCCACATGTTCGGGTCGGCACCGATGCCCGAGGTCGACGCGGTCACGATGATGCGTCCCGCTCGCGCCACGCGCATTGCGGGTGCGACCGCGCGAATGCCGAGCGCCACCGCCCGGACGTTCACGTCGAGCGCCCGGTCGAATTCCTCCATCGGCAGGTCGAGCAAGTCGCCTCCCATCGACACGCCGGCGTTGAAGACCGCCGCATCGAGGCGACCAAACCGTTCGAGTGCTACGGCCACTGCGTCGGCGTTCGTGTCGGGTGAGGTCACGTCGCCCACGAGGGGCTCGACACATTCGGGCGACTCGAGTGCAGCGACCCAATCGAGCGCGTCGGCAGAACGGTCGACCGCCACCACCGACGCACCGTGCTCGACAAAGCGTTCGACCGTGGCGCGCCCGATCCCCGATGCCGCGCCGGTCACGATGGCGACGCTCATGACTTCGTTCCTCATGCGTTCATGTAGTCCTTGTAGTAGGTGAGTTGGCCGTGGCGAACTCGGTAGACCCCGACGCCCTGGCGCGGCGGCTTGTCGTTCGTCGTTACTTCCCACTGCGCCCACGCCGTCTCGTCGTCGCCCGAGAGTTCGATCAGCCTGAACGTGGCCCCGATCTTGCCCATCTCGTCGTTCATCATCGTGAAGAAGCCGGCGATCGCCTCGCCACCGACGAAGGTGCCGTAGATCGGGTCGACCACCTCGGCGTCGTCGGCGAACAGCGGGCTCAGCGCCGCGTAGTCGCCGTCATCCTGGATCTCCCAGAAACGTTTGATCGTGTCGTATGCGTCACCGGCCATACGTCGCACCGTATGGCGCGGATCGACACCGACCCGAAGCCGAGCGACGCCAGGCCATTCGAGCCGATCCAACGCCCGACCCGACGTCGGGTGAAGATAGTGAATGGTCGTTCGGTTAAGTTCGACCACGCTCGCCTCACCCGCGACACACCGTTCTGCTCACACACCAACTCGCTCACGATCAAACACACAGGAGACAGTCATGGATCTCGGACTCACCGGCAAGAAGGCACTCATCACCGGCGCAACGAAGGGCATCGGTCGAACCGTCGCCGAGACCTTGCTCCAGGAGGGTGCCTCGGTGGCGATCTGCGCCCGCAACGCCGAAGGGGTCGAACAAGCCGTTGCAGAGATGTCGTCGCTCGGCACCGTGGTCGGCGCAGCGGTCGACGCCGCCGACACCGCGGCCGTCGAAGCGTGGGTGGCATCAGCCGGCGAGCAGTTGGGTGGCATCGACATCTACGTGCACAACACCTCGGGCAAGGGCGCCAAGACCCCCGAAGGCTGGATGAACAACTTCAACATCGACATGATGTCGCTCGTTCAAGGTGTGGGCGCCGCGTCCGAGGCGCTCGCCAACGGCGGCGGATCGGTGATCAGCATCGGCACCACGGCAACCGCCGAGCACTTCGCATCCGGGTCGAACAGCTACAGCGCATTCAAGTCGGCAGTCACCAACTGGACGCTCGGCCAAGCTCAGGTGCTGGGCCGCAAGGGCATCCGATGCAACGTCGTGTCGCCCGGCCCGATCTTCGTCGAAGGCGGCGACTGGAACATGATCAAAGACAACATGGCCGAGTTCTATGACGCCACCGCGAAGACACATCCCGGTGGAGAACTCGGCACCACCCAAGACGTGGCCAATGTCGTCGCCTTCCTTGCGAGCGATGCCGCCAAGCACGTCAACGGCGTGAACATGACCGTCGACGGTGGCTTCCTCAAGCGCATCGACTTCTGAACCCCCAGTCATCGATCACACAACCCGCGATCACGCAACAGTCGGAGAGGACGAACCAGCGATGAGCGACGCTCCAGGCACCCGCATCGACGTGACACTCGTTGCAGGAGGGATGTACCACGACATCGATCACGCGCGACTCGAACTCCTCAAACTGCTCGGTGAGCACGACGAGTTTCGCGTGCGCGTGCAACCCGACTTCGAAGACGCCGACGCGATCGCGGCGGGTTCGATCCTCGTCAGCTACACCTGCAACGTTCGCCCCTCCGAGGGGGCGCAGCAGAAGATTCGAGCATGGGTCGAAGGCGGCGGCCGGTGGATTGCGCTGCACGGCACCAACGCGGCGCTCGACATCGGCACACCGAACGGCGTCGACGCACCGCGCGTGTTCCCGGTCTGGGCCGACACACTCGGTTCGCAGTTCATCGCTCATCCACCGATCGCGCCGTACCTCGTCGAGCTGACGGCGCCCGATCACTGGCTCGTCGCCGGCGTCGAACCGTTCGAGACCGACGACGAGTTGTACCTGTGCGAGCACGCGGACCGCGAGGCACTCACCCCGCTCCTGCACACCACCTGGTCGGGCGATGCTCGCGGGTTCGTCGAACACGACTGGACCACCGGCAACGATCAGCACTTGGTGATGTACCTGCGCGAGTTGGGCGCGGGCGCGGTGCTGTACAACACCCTCGGCCACTGCCGCGGGCACTACGACATGGTCCCGGCAATGGACTACTACCCCCAGATCGAGCGCGGCTCATGGGAGCAGCCCGCGTACTTCGAACTCCTCCGCCGGTCGCTCCGCTGGGCCAACGGCGCAACGGCTTGACCGTGAGTCGGAGCACACCGTCCGGCGCTGCCGCGCCGCCGGAATCAGCCCGACGTGAGATGGGACGCTCGCGGATACCGTGCACCGCCAGCCGTGGCCGACGCGAGGCCCGACAGCGCTGACGCAACATGACCGACGATCCCGCATCCTCCAACCGCATCGGGCGACCGCCGAAGGTCGATGAGCACGGCACGCCAACTCGCGACCGGCTGCTGCAAGCTGCGGTCGAAGCGTGCGTCGAGCGCGGTTACGAGGGCGCGACCCTGTCCGACATCGCGCGCAGGGCCGACGTGTCGACACCCGCGGTCTACAGCCACTTCAGCGGCAAGGCCGCGCTCTTGGTCGAGGCGAGCCAACACGAACTGAACAAGATCAGTTCCGGAGAGCTCGTCGAGTCGGCCGGGCTGCGTGAGCTGGCGCGACGGTGGCTGCAACCCGACTTCGCAACCACGCGCATCCTCGTGGCCGAGCTGCACTGCGCCGCCATCCGCCAGCCCGAGGTGGCCGAACTCCTCGCGTCCTGGCAAGCGCACACCGGCAAGCGCCTGCAGAAGCAAGCGGGACTGACGCCGTCGCAGGTGAAGTTGTTCTACCTGTTCCTCATCGGCCTCGCCCACGCTGACGAAGTGAGTTCGCCACCGATCTCCCAGCGCGCCACCGAGGCCGAAGTCAACGCGTTGCTCGAAGGCTGGTTCGGCGACCGCTACACCTGACGGCGCTCCTGACGCCACGCCGATTTCCACGTCGCTGCGGGCTGCTTCACTGCAAGCCGAGCACAGGCCGACTGCTACGATTCGTTCCCGAACGATCATTCAGAAAGTCCGTGTCAGGAGCTCAATGACCACCCCGATCGCCAATCCGGTCGCCGTCGCCGACGGCATTTTCACCTTGAACGACGGGCAGCCCGTTCTGCTCGGAAGTCGGTGCACGAACTGCGACAACCACATGTTCCCGCGCCAGCACGGCTGCCCGCGCTGCATGTTCAACGAACAGGTCGACGTCGAGCTCGCAACACGCGGGACCCTGTGGACGTGGACGGTCCAAGCCTTCCCGCCGAAGGCACCTCCGTACCTCGGCCCGGTGGGCGACGACTTCGAACCGTTCGGTGTCGGCTACGTGGAGCTGCCGGGTCAGCTGCGGGTCGAAGCTCGACTCACCGAGTCCGATCCGGAGAAGCTGCAGATCGGCATGGAGATGGAAATCGTTCCCTTCGTCTTGGGAACCGACGAAGACGGCAACGACGTCGTCACCTACGCGTTTGCACCAGTCACACAGAACGGAGACCAGTCATGAGCGACGTTGCGATCGTCGGCATCGGCATGCACGAGTTCGGGCGCCACGACGGCATCTCGGGCATGGACCAGGGTGTCACCGCGGTGCGCCGCGCGTTGGCCGATTGTGGACAGCAGTGGTCTGACATGGAGTTCGCTGTGGGCGGATCGATGGATGCAGGCGCCGCCGACACCATGGTCAGCCGCGTCGGTCTCACCGGTCTCCCGTTCACCAACGTCGTCAACGGCTGCGCCACCGGCGGCACCGCGCTCGCTCAAGCGGTCAACACCATCGAGTCGGGCGCCGGTGACCTCGGCATCGCCATCGGCTTCGACAAGCACGAGAAAGGAGCGTTCCGAATCAAGGGACCGCGCGGCAAGGACTGGTACGGCGGGTCGGGCCTCGCGCTCACCACGCAGTTCTTCGGCATGAAGATCAACCGCTACATGCACGAGCACGGCATCACCCGACCGACGCTCGCCAAGGTCGGAGCCAAAGCGTTCCGCAACGGCGCGCTCAACCCGATGGCGTGGCGCCGCAAGCCGCTCAGCGAAGAAGAGGTCGCCGACTCACTGATGCTGTCGTACCCGCTCACGCAGTACATGTTCTGCTCGCCCGGCGAAGGTGGCGTGGCGATGATCCTGTGTCGTGCCGACAAGGCCAAGCAGTACACCGACCGGCCGATCTATCTCAAGGCGGCCGCGGTGCGCACACGCAAGTTCGGCTCGTTCGAGGTGCTCGCACCGTCGATTGCGCTCGAGCACGATGCGGGGCCCACGTCGGCTGCGTCGAAGGCCGCCTTCGAGCAGGCCGGCATCGGCCCGGAAGATGTCGACGTCGCGCAACTGCAAGACACCGAAGCCGGTGCTGAGATCATGCACATGGCCGAGAACGGCTTCTGCGAACACGGCGAGCAGGAACAGATGCTGGCCAACGGCGACACCGAGATCAACGGCCGACTGCCGGTCAACACCGATGGCGGCTGCCTCGCGAACGGCGAACCGATCGGCGCATCCGGGCTCCGCCAGGTGTACGAGAACGTGCTGCAGTTGCGCGGTGACGCGGGCGAACGCCAAGTTCCCAACGACCCCAAGGTCGCCTACACCCACGTGTACGGCGCGCCCGGCATCAGCGGCGTCACGATCCTCTCCCGCTGACCGAATCATCGGCGCCACGAGCCGATCGATTCACCACCGGAGTTCATGAGGCGCCGAGCGCCCGATGACCCACAACTCGACAGGAAACAGATGGAACTCTCGAACGACGTGTTGATGGACATGCATCGACGGATGGTGCGAATCCGACTCTTCGAGGAGGCTGCCGGCCGCCTCGCGGAGGCAGCCAAGCTTCCCGGCTTCCTCCACCTCTACGTGGGCCAAGAAGCCGTTGCCTCGGGCGTGTGCGCCGCGCTCACCGACCAGGACCAGATCACGTCGACACACCGCGGCCACGGGCACCTCGTCGCGAAGGGCGGTGAGTTCAAGCCGATGATGGCCGAGCTGATGGCGAAGTCGACCGGATACAACAAAGGCAAGGGCGGTTCGATGCACATCTCGAACCTCGACGTCGGCATGTTCGGCGCGAACGGCATCGTCGGTGCCGGTGCACCCATCGCCGTCGGCGCCGGGTTCGCCAACAAATACCGCGACGACGGCAACGTCGCCGCCGCCTTCTTCGGTGACGGCTCCACCAACATCGGTGCGTTCCACGAGGCGGCCAACATGGCATGCGCCTTGCAGCTGCCGGTGCTGTTCATCTGCGAGAACAACGAGTACGGCGAGTTCACACCGCGCGACAAGACCATGGCGATCACCGACATCGTCGACCGCGCTGCCGGCTACGGCATGCCGGGCGTCATCGTGGACGGCATGGACGTCGTGGCGATTCACGAAGCGACCGTCGAAGCGAAGGCCCGAGCCGTGCGCGGCGACGGCCCCTCGCTCATCGAAGCCAAGACCTACCGCTTCTACAACCACCACGGCGTGCAGAACCTCGGTTTGAAGTACCGCACCGACGACGAGGTCGAAGTGTGGAAGCAGCGCGATCCGATCTTCACGTTCGAGGATCGAATGATCGACGCCAACAACGCGAGTCGCGACGACTTCGACGCCGTCTGGGCCGAGCTCCGAGCCGACATCGAAGAAGCGATCCAGTTTGCCGAAGACTCCCCCTTCCCCACCCCCGACCAGATCCTGGTCGACGTCTACTCCGACACTCCATCGGCAACTTCAGGAGCCGCGCAATGAGCCGCAAGATCGCGTACGTCCAGGCATTCAACGAAGCCGTGCGTCAGGAGATGCAGGCCAACGACGACGTGTTCTGTGCGGGAGAAGACATCGGTGCGTTCGGCGGCGTCTTCCAGAGCTACGCCGGATTGCAGAAGGAGTTCGGTGAGCGACGGGTTGTCGACACGCCGATCAGCGAACAGGCCATCATCGGGCTCGGCGTCGGCGCCGCCGTGGCGGGACTCCGACCGATCGTCGACATCATGTTCATGGACTTCATCGCCGTGGCGTTCGACCAGATCATCAACCAGGCCGCGAAGCTGAAGTACATGTTCGGCGGCTCCGCAACCGTGCCGATGACCATCACCACCGGTGGTGGGGGCGGGCTCTCCGCCGCAGCCCAACACAGCCAGTCGCTCGAAGCGCTGATCTGCCATATCCCGGGCCTCAAGGTCGTGTACCCGTCGAACCCGTACGACATGAAGGGGTTGATGACGTCGTGCATCCGCGAGAACAACCCGACGATCATGATCAAGCACAAGCGGCTGCTCGGCATGCAGGGCGACGTGCCCGAGGAGCCGTATGCCATCCCTCTCGGCAAGGCCAACATCCTGCGTGAGGGAACCGACGTGACCGTCGTGTCGTGGGCCAAAATGGCCAACGACTCCGTCGATGTCGCCGACCAGCTCGCGAGTGAAGGGATCAGCGTCGAGGTGATCGACCCCCGGACGATGCAGCCGCTCGACACCGAGACCATCGTCGCATCGGTCAAGAAGACCAACCGGGTGATCGTCGTACACGAGGCCGTTCGCTTCGCTGGGCTCGGCGCCGAAGTCGCCGCACAGATCCAGGAAGAAGCATTCGACTACCTCGATGCGCCCGTCGGACGCGTTGCGGCGCCGTTCTCACCTGTGCCGTTCAGCCCGGTGCTCGAGGCGCACTACCAACCGTCGCCTGACCGAATCACCGAAGCAATCCGGAGCGTGCTCGCTCGCCCAGGGGCCTGACTCCCGATGTCCGATGATGTCGTCGACCGCTGGGATGCGTGAGATGTCGAGCCGGGTTGCATCAACGGTGGGCATCATCGTCAATCCACACGCGGGCAAAGACATCCGCCGACTCGTGTCGGCCGCGGGTCACACGTCGGACTCGGTGAAGATCGGGATCATGCGTCGCGTGGCGGCCGGGGCACTCGAACAAGGTGCCGAGCGCGTCCTGATGAGCACCGATACGCATCACCTCGCGGAACGCGCGGTGGAAGGCCTCGACGGCAACATCGAGTTCATCGACGGACCGACGACCGGCTCACACCTCGACACGGTTGCTGCTGCGGCGTCGATGTGGAAAGCAGAGGCGAGCGCCGTGGTCGCTCTCGGCGGTGACGGCACCTGCCGCGACGTCACCACTGGATGGCCCGACGTGCCGCTCATCGCGATCTCGACCGGCACGAACAACGTCTTCCCCTCGTCGGTTGACGGCACGTCTGCCGGTGTTGCCGCAGCGCTCGTCGCGACCGGCGCCGTCTCGATCGACCGCGTCGGTTCCGCGGCGAAGCGTGTGTCGCTGCACGTCAACGACCCGGCTCGCGACGTCGCTGTGCACGAAGAGGCCCTGGTCGAGGCTGCGCTCGTCGACACCACGTTCGTGGGCGCCCGGGCGGTGACCGACCCGGCCACGATTCGTTGGGTCATCGCCTGTCTGGCCAACCCTGCGAGCACGGGACTCGCGAGCATCGCCGGACGCGTGCACCCCGTTGGACGTGACGATGCGGGCGGCGTGCTGGTTCGGCTGGGACCCGGCGGCCGACGCGTTCGGGTACCGCTCGCGCCGGGCAGCTTTGCAACGATCGATATCGCTGCGGTCGAACCGCTCGCACTGGGCGACGTGGTGGACTTGCCGAGTGGCGGCGTGCTCGCGTTCGACGGAGAACGCAACACGCCGACATCGGCCAACACCACCATCAGCGCAACGATCGAACGCTCCGGACCACGCGTCATCGACGTCGATGCCACACTTGAAATTGCCGCTCGCGATCACCGATTCGACGCAGGCACCTCCTCTCGAAAGGAACGTCATGGCGAGTGAATTCCTCATGCCCAAGCTCGGACTCACGATGGAGGAGGGCACCATCGCGGAGTGGCTTGTGGGTGACGGTGACGACGTGCAAGCCGGCGCGGCAGTCCTGCGCATCGAGACCGACAAGACCGAGACCGATGTCGAGGCCGCCCACTCTGGTCGCCTCCGATTCGCCGGCGACGTCGGCGACACATTCGCATGCGGCGAACGCATTGGATGGTTCCTCGCTGACGGCGAAGAACCGCCAGCAGGATCGGCGAGCACCGCTGCGCCCGCAGCTTCAACGACCGCTCCGGCGTCAACGACGCTCGCGCCGCCGACGGTTGCCGCTGCTGCCACCACTCCCGGCGGACGCATCCTCGCTTCCCCGATGGCTCGACGCGTCGCCGCCGAGCGCAACATCGATCTCGGCGCGGTGCGCGGAACCGGGCCTGGCGGACGCATTGTCTCGGCCGATCTCGACGGCCTCACCTCCGCACCGCCCGCACCCGCTCCAGCGGTCGCCGCTGCTGGCATCACGCTCGCACCGGCAGCAGGCATCGGCGGCATTGCACCGCCCGCCACCGTCGCCGCGCGCCAGCTCGCCGACCTGCTCGGCATCGACCTGCGCTCCGTGGCGCTCGACGCGCGCGAAGGTCGCGTCACCCGCGACACCGTCGCACTGCACGTGCGCGGCGTACTCGCCGCGGCGAGCGCATCGTCGCTCGCCGCCGCTTCGACATCGGCGGCTGCCCCGTCATCATCACTGCCGCCGGCGATGCAGGCGCCCTCCACGACGATCAAGCTGAGCGGGATGCGTGGCACGATCGCCAAGCGCATGCACGAGTCGCTCGCCTCGATGGCGCAGCTCACGTTGCACATGGATGCCGACCTCGACGCGGTGGTGGCTGACCGCGAGCAACGCAAGGCTGCGGGAAATGCGCCGAGCTACACCGACTATGTGATCGCCGCGACCGCACGTGCGTTGACGCAACATCCCGTCGTCAACAGCCAGATCACCGACGAGGGCGTCGCGCTGCTGCCGACGGTGCACGTCGGCATGGCCGTTGCCCTCGACGGCGGCCTCATCGTGCCGGTGATCTCCGACACTGCGACGCGCGGCCTCGAGTCATTGAGCGCCGAGTCGAGCCGCCTCGCAGCGGCGGCGCGCGACGGCAACCTCACACTGCCCGAACTCGAAGGCGGCACGTTCTCGGTGAGCACGCTGGGGATGTTCGGCGTCGACGGGTTCACGCCGGTGATCAACCCGCCGAACACCGCCATCCTCGGTGTAGGCCGCCTGCGTGACGACGTGGTGGTCAACAACGGCGACATCTCGACGGTGAAGCGACTCACGCTCAGCCTCACGTGGGACCACCGAGCGTTCGACGGCGCACCCGCTGCCGAGTTCTGCCAGACGATCGCCACGTTGCTCCAAGATCCGAGCGCACTCGATACCCCCGTGAGCAGCTGAGAACAGCACGATCACCAACACAGGAGCCAACGACACGATGGTCAACTACCAAGATCTCTTCCACGTCGGGATCCGCGTCCCCGACATCGACGCGGCGATGTCTGAGCTCGGCGAGAGCTTGAGCGTGACGTGGGCCGAGCTACGCGACAGCCCGGCACAGTCGATCTGGACGCCCGAGCGTGGCCATCAGGAGGTACACCTCAAGTACGTCTACTCGGCTGAAGGCCCACAACACATCGAGCTGTTGGAAGGTCCGCCCGACTCGTTCTGGGACGGTCGCGACTGCACCGGCACACACCATCTCGGCGTGTGGTCCGATGACGTCAACGGCGACACCGAGCAGCTCGTCGCAGCCGGATGGACCGTGGTCGGCGCACACGACGATCCCGCAGCCGGCAACGGCTACGGTGTGTTCACCTACGTGCGGCCGCCCAGCGGACTGATCGTCGAGCTGGTCGATCGGTCCGTGCTCCCGTTCTTCGAGCAGTGGTGGAGCGCCGCACTCCACGGCTGAGTCGCGGTCGCCGGCCGGTTCAGATCCGGCGGGCGATGAGGTGCAAGAACAGCGGGATCCGCGCCCACTTGCTTGTCGGGTCGGGGTCGGTGACCTCCTCGAGTCGTTCGATCGCGAATCCTCTGGCCGCAAGAGCGTTCGTATACGCCGAAAGCGGGCGGTGCTCCCCGTGAAAGGTCATCGTGAGGCCGTCGCGCTCCACTCGATCGGCGTATCGCCGCACGTGCAGGTATGAACCGTCGATGACAAACGTCGGCGTTGCTGACGGATCAGCCGGCTCACTGTTCTGCCAGTTGCCCGCCGAGTTGAGCGGATGCACGATGGCGAGATGCACACGACCGTTGGGTCCGAGCACTCGGTCGACCTCGCCGATCGCAGGCTCGAGTGCGTCGAGATCGTGGAACGACATGAACCCGAGGACGAGGTCGACCGCATTGTCGGCGATCGGGAGCTGCGATGCCGCGCCCAGGATCGCTGGGTGGCCGTCCTGGTGCTCAACACACGCCCGAGTGAGCGAGGGTGACGCATCGACACCGACCACGGTATGGCCGAGGTCCGCGAGGTCTCGTCCGACACGACCTTCGCCACAGCCGACGTCGAGCGTGAGCCGCCCCGGCTTCGGAACGAGCCCGAGCAGGCGATCGCGATGAAACGTCCAATACGAATCATGGCCGGGCGTGCGCGCCCACTCGATCCACTCGGCCGCCGATTCATCCCACGCGCCAGCGAGTGACCGATCCATACATCAAGCATCGCGCACGCACCGCAGGGAGAAGTTCGTCGGCGCACGCTTGATGACGCGCTGGCGGGTGGTCGGCCTGCGAGGATCGGCAGGTGGGGCATTCACACAGCAGCACGGAATCGTTGCAGGTCGGTCACCGGGTCGCTCGGGCGTTGTGGTCGTTCGTCATCGCCGCAGGGGTGATCGCGGTCGTCCTCCTGGTCGTGATGTGGCCCCGCGGGTCGACCGACGTGCCGGCAGTCCTCGCGGAGCAATCCGACCCGGTGTCGGCGAACGTCGTCGATCGCGAGTTCGTCCCATGCGCCTTCGATCCGCTCCTCGGTTGCTACACGCTGACGATCGTCCCGAGCGAAGGCGAGTTCGCCGACCAACGACTCGTCTTGGATCAGCCGTTCGACACACCGATCAACAACGGCGACCGCATCCTCGTGCTCCTCAACGACCTCGGCAACGGCTCGGTGGTGGCCAGCTTCTACGACTTCGAGCGCGGCACGCCGATGTTGTTGCTGCTGCTGCTGTTCGTTGTCGTGATCGTGGCGTTCGGTGGGTGGCGGGGTGCGGGCGCACTTGCCGGACTCGTCGCGAGTCTCTTCGTCATCGTTTCGTTCGCGCTCCCGGCGCTCCTCGCTGGGTCGAACAGCGTCGCGGTCGCGCTCGTCACCGCCACGGTGATCGCGTTCGTTGCACTGTTCCTCGCGCACGGTTTCGACATCTCGACCGCCGTCGCGCTGATCTCGACGCTCGCCGCACTCGTGGTGACCGGCCTGTTGGCGCTGGTCTTCGTGTGGTCGTCGAAACTCACCGGGCTGACCGACGAGTCGGTGGGTTACCTCGACGTGCTCGGCGCCTCGGTCGACCCTCGCGGACTGCTCCTCGCCGGCATCCTCATCGGCTCGCTCGGCGTACTCGACGACGTGACCGTGACGCAGGTGTCGGCCGTGGTCGAACTCAAGCGGGCCGCACCACACGCAGGCGTCAAAGAGTTGTACCAACGCGGTGTTCGGATCGGGCGTGACCACATCTCCTCGACGGTCAACACGCTGTTCCTCGCGTACGCGGGCGCCGCGCTCCCGCTCCTGCTGCTCTTTCGCC
>CALICC010000289.1 GCA_938049325.1 uncultured Ilumatobacter sp.
GGTGCCACGGGGGCTACACGCTCGGCGATGTCGGGATCGAACCGCCGCTGTACTCGCGCCGCGATGGTCGCCATCGTCTCCTCGTGGTGCGGATCATCTTGGTGTTCGACTTCGACGCCGTACCCGTGCGTGCGAGCGGTGCGGATGCTGTCGAGCATCTCGGCACGGTTGCGCTGTTCCAGCCAGTCGCCAACGCCCGGGACGTGCCGGTAGGCGCCGTAGCTCGCTCGAGCCAGACCACGTACCGCAGCGAGACCGGGACCACTCGGCGCTGGGTCGTCGATGCCGAACCAGCGCGGGCCGGACAGATGCAACATCAGGTCGGTTGCGAGTCGCTTGCCGCGCGCGCTTGCTCCAGCTCCCTCGCGGCGCCCGCCCGCGAGCAGCGCCGCGATGCTGGTGGCGCACACGTCGATGTAGCGCGGACCGATTGCGTGTGGCATTGCCTGATGTGCGACGAGCGCGCTCCACAACTCGACTTCGATGTCGAGCGACTCGGGCAGCAGTCGCTCGTCGATCCCGAGGAGATAGCCGACGTAGCGCCAGAGGTGGTGATGCGCGGCCAAGTCGTCAGCGCTCAACGTGATGCCGAGCCGGGCGAGCGAGCGCACGTTCAGGTAGCTGAAGAGCCCGTTGGTCATGGCCAGCATCGTCTGGTCGATGGGCACGCCGACGTAGGTGTCGGCGAAGCCTGGGCTGCGCGTCAACCATGACCGGATCGACGAGTGGAGGAGACGCACTCGGACCGCCGTGTCGAAGCCGAGCGAACCGGCGTCGAGTCCACCGGGTTGCAGGATGGCTGAGACAAAGGCCCCGGTCTCGTGGATTCGCCGCGCCGGGTTGGTGCCAAGCCGCCCCGTTGCTCCGGTCACCAGGGTCGCCCGCGGAAACAGCGCACCTGCGAACAGGCTGTGCATGAGCGACACGCCATAGGCGGGCAGGAAGCTGGTCGCGACGCGCTGGCCGCGTTCGATCATCTCGATGTCGAACCACGGCGGGCGCTGTTCGGCCCGCTCGAAGAACGCCAGCGCATGTTCGTGTCCGTCGTCGGCGAGTCGGCGGAGCTGGTCGATCTGCCCACCGTCGGGGTCGTAGGCACCTTCGTTCAAGTCGGCCATCGCCGTGTCGGAGATCGGGTCGCCGACATGCATCAGCTCGTCGAGGAGCGCCTCGCTGAAGCGTTCGGAATACTGCGCGTTCGTCGTGTCGACGAGTCGGGTGAGGTCAGACATCGGATTGTGCCGCCGATGCCGTCGTTGCCGCTGAGGGAGTGCGAAGCGCTCCGACCAGACCGGCAGCCCATGCGGCGAGCGCTTGCGCGTCGGGCACGGTGTGGTGGTCGTGCATCGCTCGGCTGTACAGCGCTCCCCACATGACCTCCGCGAGCGCATCGGCATCGAGGTCTGGGTTTCGGTCGTCGATGGCTAGGTGGTTGATCCAGTCGGTGAGCCCCGACATGACGGGGGTGATCAGTTCGGCCCGTGCACGATGCAGCAGTCGTGGGTGGTCGATCAGGTCGCGATCCATGATGGTGAGCACACTTCTGTTCTCCCGGAGCCGGTCGAGCAGAAAGCGGCCGACGAGCTGTGCCTCGACCACGGGGTCGAGCGGATCACGCTCGACGGACAGCTTCTGTTGCAGATCTCGGGCCGCATTGACCTGGTCGAGAGCGAGATCGACCACCGCATCGAGCAGGGCCTCTTTCGATCCGAAATGACGGTAAAGCCCACCAGCCGAAGGCGACAGCCCGACCGCGAGCGAGATGTCCGCGACCGTTGTTGCCCGGTAACCCTGGCGAGCGAAGAGGTCGGCAGCTGCTCGAACGATGTTGGCACGGCGGTCCATGTCGCGAGAGTAACCGATTACTTACCGCACTCACCCATCGATGAGATCCCGGTCGTGATTCGGTGAGGCCGGTTGTGACGGCGCATGGGTCTAGCGTCGCCGGGATGGGGGAGGAGCGTTCGGTGGCGGTTGCAATCGTTCACGCGATCGATGCGGGGATCGATGCGCAGGAACGGAGCCGCAGGGCGAGTCCGCCGGAGATCCGTCGGCGCTGGTTCGACATGCTCAGTCCCGCGCGGATGGTGCAGTGGCTCGTGTCAAGCGCCGAACTCAGCCCGCCGGCTGAAGTGGTGCACGGGGCAGCGCGAGTGCTCGACGAGTTCGCAACCGAACTCCACGCCGTGCAACGCCTTGTGGGTGACCTGCGGCTCGAACCGATCGTGATGCGCTCCGGCAAGTGGGGAGAGCGAGTGTGGCGTGACACCGCCGAAGCGCCGCTCGTATTTGCGGAGATCGAGGCAGCGCTCGATCTGCTGCGGGAGTATCAGACGAACCTGGCGAGCGGACGCACGGCTCTCGACGGAGGCGACGGCGCACACCGCGGATAGCTCGGCGTTTTGACTGTCGGCGGTGAGTTGGTGGCCGTGGGTGGGGTTTCGGTGGGGTGGGGTTCTGTGGGGTGGGGTTCGGCCCAATCGGGTTCGGTTTGGCCGATGGGCTTGATGGTGGTGTCGTCGGGTCTGATGAGGTAGATGCGGCCGTTGGTGGCGCGTCTGGTTCGGATGTTGTTGTTGTGTTTCCAGCGGTCGTCGGTGCCACACATGACCATTGCGTTGTGTTGGTTCGTGGGGCCTGCGTTGTTCGTCCACTCGACGCGGTGGTCGGTGTCGCAGAATGCGGCGGGGGTGTCGCAGCCGCGTCGGGTGCAGGTTGCGACCAGCAGTTGGGCGGCGTGGCGGGAGTGGCGAGTGAAGAGTCGTTGGGTGCGTCCGAGGTTGATGGTGACGCGGTCGGCGTCGATGACAGCGCGGCGAACACGTCCGTGGATCATCGCTCTCAATGCGGCGTCGGGGTGGACGGGTGTTGCGTTGATCGAGCAGTGCCGGTCGAGCAGGTCGCGTTCGCCCGCCTCGAACGCGTCGTCACCCACGCCGAGAATGTCGGGGGAGTCGACGAGGTTGTGGTCGTGGAGGACGTGGCCGGCGGTGACGTGATCGATCACCACGTTGACCAACGGTTCGGGCCTCTTGCCGTCGGCGGGCGCCGCGACGGAGTCGATGAAGATGGTGTGGAGTGCATCGAACTTGCGTTGCTGCACAGTGCGCGGGAGTGGATGGTCGTATGCCTGGTCGCCGTACACGGAGCGTCGTGTGGCGCAGTCCTTCAGAAACTCGTTCTGGACGGCGTGGTCGAAGACGGCGACCATTTCGGCGGCGGCAAGTGGCGAACCGCCTGACGCGTGGACTTCGATCGCGCCGTTGGTTTCGGTGACTGAGGCGGCGCGCTCGGTTTCTTGGAATCGTTGGGCGTCGAAGGAGCCGTCGGGGTCTGCCATGTTGATGAAGTGGTCGATGACGGTGGCGAAGTCGTCGTGTTCGAGGTGCTCGGCGTGATCCAGGAGTTGCGGTGCGAACTCGGCGAACCGGTCACCAGCGATGCGGTGAGCGTGTGCTTTGGCCAACAGGTCGACCTGTTCGACACCGATCCGCCCGGCCAGGAGCAGGTCGCCAGCGGTCGAGTGGTGGTTGACGAGTTCGGCGCGTCGGCGGAGTTTGTTGGCGATGGTGCCTGAGCAGTTGAGGGTGCCTTTCAGGAACGCCTTCATCGATCGGGGCCCGTCGACGAGGTGGTGCAGCGACGCGTGCCTCAGCATCGCGCCTCGCGAGTTCGGCTTCTTCGAGCGCAGCATCGAGATCGGAAGACGACATGTCGGCCAATTCTTCGATCTGCGAAACGAACATGCGTTCGATTGTAGTTGGTTGGAACAGGTGCGACAACCTCGTCGTGAGGATTCTTGAGTTGCCACGACGAACGAGGTTCCAGCGCCCAGATGCGAAAACGAGAAACTGGGCGGAGAGCTTGCGATGGCTTCAAACTCGGCGTTCTGGTGCACATGAGCGTCGGAAACCGACGCAGCCGTGGACCAGAACCGAAACACCAGAACCGAAACACCAGAACCGACACATCAGAACCGAAACGTGGTGTGGTCCGATTTCTTGTGGGCGAAGTGGGCGCCGTGCCGACGGACTCACCACTCGGTTCTCGACCCCGATTCGTTCCAGCAGGTGAAGCAAGTCGGGGTCGAGAACGCGAAGGCCCGAACGGAACATCACGCACCATCGAGCGAACGGAGAGCGCAGAGCCGGCGGGATGCGCTCTCGGCGTGTGCCGTATCGCTCATCGGGCTGCAGCGGCCCAGCGGACGCTTCCGGAGCGCCGAACAGAGTGGATGCCCGAGTTTGAAACACGAGCATCCACCCCCATCGGAGCGGAGAGGGTGGGATTCGAACCCACGGAAGCTTTCACTTCACACGCTTTCCAAGCGTGCCGATTCGGCCGCTCTCGCACCCCTCCAGGTTGCGAACACAACGCTACCGGCCGAAGCCGGAGGCGATGTGAAGTGGTGGTGACCAGGCGGTCTGCGGCACACGAACGATGCCGATGAAGGCTGCTCCATTCCTGGCCTGACCTGGTTCACGGGCGTCCATTGCACAGGACCCGGTCACCACCGCTCGTGATGTTAGCGGGATGCGAGGCGTTGAGCCTCTCTCATCAGTCCGGGCGAACCAATCTGTTCTGCCATCGCTGCGAACCCATCGGTCGGACCGGTCCAGTGCCAGTCGTCGACTGCGCCCACGTCGATGTCGGTGTCGACGGTCGCGATCTTACGGAACAGGAAGGCGTCGTCGAGGTTTGCCTGCAACGTTGCTGACAGCTTCGCTGCGCCGCGCAAGCCTTCGACGTCCCACTGCCCGGCCGCCGCTGGGATGTCTTCGATGTGCCCATAGCGGGCGAGCACTCTCGATGCGCTCTTCGCACCCCAACCTTGGAGGCCGGGGAACCCGTCGGCCGAGTCACCGACCAAGCCGAGATAGTCGGGAATGAACTCCGGCGCGATACCGAACTTGTCGATCACGCCCTGCTCGTTGATGATCTCGCGTTTGCGTCGGTCGTACTGCACGACGCGGTCGCCGCGGACGCATTGGCCGAGGTCCTTGTCGGGCGTGACGATCAGAACCTGTTCGACCCGTTCGTCGGCATCGGCAACCGCTGCGGCAGCGGCCATGGCGTCGTCGGCTTCGTGGGTGACCATCGGCCACACCACGAATCCGGCCGACGCGAGCGCATCTTCCATCACGGGGATCTGACGAAGGATGGCTTCGTCCATCTCGGCGCCGTCCTTGTAGCCGTCGTACAGATCGTTGCGGAAGCTCTCGATCGTGTGGTCGGACGCGACGGCGACGTGAGTCGCGCCGTCAGCGATGAGCGCGAGCGTCGACGAAACGACACCCGCAGCAGCGGCCATGGGGTGGCTGTCGCCGTGTCGAGACGAGGATCCGAAGTGTTGGCGGAAGAGTTCGTATGTGCCGTCGATCAGGTGCACGCGCATCCATACACGTTACGCGTTCAAGGGTTCTGCCAAACCATGTCAGGAACTGGCACAGGGACTCTCAGCAATTCCTCAAGACGCGTGAATCGCGCGTCGATACATGGATGAAGGCTCACACGAGCAACGCAAACGCAGCACCGCTGCGGGCCCTGACACCATCCGCACCCCACGAGGAACGAACCGAAATGACCGAAGAACTCCAGCAGATGCAGCGTGAGATCGTCGGTGCCGTCCAGCAAGAACTGACTCGCTTCAGTGCCGAAGTTGCCGCCAGTCTGAAGCAGCTGAACGAAGAAGCTGCGACTGCCAAGACAGCCCGCGAGGCGCTCGAATCTCAGGTTCAGTCACTCGCCGGGGCACTCGAGCAAGCAAACACCAACAACGCCAGCTTCCAGACCGAACTCCAGAAGGCACTCGAGGGGCGACTCAACGAGTTCAGCACCGCGACGAAGAAGCGTCACGACGAGATGAACACGCGGCTCGGCAAGGTCGTCGACGATGCCAACACCGGCATCACGGCCTCGGTCGCTGCAGCGGCGGGTCCGATCCTCAAGCAGATGGAACACCGCCAAGACCAGGTGGAGCTCGAAGTCAAGAACCTCGACGGCAGCATCCGCCGCTTCGACGAGCAGGCCGGACAGATGGTCGGCCACATCAACTCGGTCACGACAGCGATCGAAGCTCGCCTCGAAACGATCACGAAGACCGTCAACTCCGCAAACGAAGAGCGCCTCGCGGCGCTCGTACTGCGAGTGGACGAAGTGTCGGCCGCGGCATCTCGTCAGCAGGCCGAAGTGAACAACATCGTCGGTGCACGCGTCGACTCGAGCGAGGAGCGCACCAATGAGCGCATGCTCAGCCTCGAGACTCGCCTGACCGACGAGATCGGTCAGCGAGTTGCCGACATCGACGCTCACGTCGGCCGGATCGGTGTGGGCCTCGACGAAGCCGTGCTGACATTGAACGACCGCATCGCCGGTGCCGACGCTCGGTTCGCCGACGTCGAGCAAGAGTTCGCCAAGGTTCGCGAAGACCTGGAGAACGTCGACGTCGAAGCCATCGACGAGATCAAAGAGAAGATCAGTTCGGCGCTGGGCCAAGCCGAACTCGTCCGCATCGAGATGGACCGCTTCCAGGAGACGATCAAGGAAAACCTCGAAGCCACTGCCGTTCGTCTCACCGAGATCGAGACGACCGTCCAAGACCAGAGCATGGACGTCGAGACCGCCGTCCAGCTCGAGCGCTTGGAAGAAGTGGAACGAGCGGTGCTCATGCTCGACCCCGACATCTTGTCCTCCGACACCGGTGGACACTCGGCCGACAGTGCGGAGGCCGAAATGCCGATTCCGACACCTGCACCCGAAGCTACGCCGGCAGCCCCCGCCGAAGCTGCCGCTCCGGCTGCGGCCGCTCCGGCTGCGGCAGCCCCGGCCGAAGCTGCGGCTCCGGCAGCGGCTGCTCCGGCGCCCGCTGCTCCTGAGGCCGCTCCTCCAGCAGTTGCCGCTGTCGCTGCAGTCGCCGCGTCGGCGGGAGCCGCCGCCGCAGCAACGGCAACCCCCATCGACATGCCGACGATGCCATCGCTCGGCGACATCCAAGCCTCGCCCGCAGCACCTCTGTCACCTCCGTCGGCCGACCCGACGACGCCGGCTGAAGACGCTGCCGCGATGGCCCGCCCTCAGGTCAACAGCTGACCACCCGCCGACGAACGATCACTGAACGGAAACACACATGGCAATCGGACGAAAGAAGAGCGACGACGCTCCCGTCGAGAACGAAGGCGGCGGCGTTGCCGTCGCCGAGCGACCGGAAGCACCGGGAGGCATCGCACCCGAAGAGTGCATGACCGCCGGTCAGACGCTCGTGCAATCAGGTCACCTGAGCGCTGAAGGCCTCGCCACACTCCTGGAAGACTCCAACGGCGACCTCGTCAAGTTCAGCGACTTCGCCTTGACCCGTCAAGCGGTCGGTCGCACCGAGCTGGCCAACGCCGTCGGCGTCGCCTGCCAGGTGCCGGTTGCCGAAGCCAACGTCGCCGAACTCGACGACGAGATCATCCAACGGATTCCTGAAGAGGTGTGTCGCGAGCACAAGGTCATCGCGATCGCCGACAGTCCTGAAGGACTCGTTCTCTACGCAGTCGACCCGAGCCCCGCTCGCCGTCAGCTGGTCGAGGCCGCCACCGGACAGCGCTTTGCATGGCGTGCCTCCGAACACAAGACCGTCACCTCGTTCATCGAGCAGATGTTCCGATCGTCGTCGAACCTCGACGCTCTGGTCGCAACCTTTGCTGGTGAAGACGATCAGAAGGCCGCCGCCGACCAGATCTCCGAGGTCAACCTCGATGACCAGTCACCGGTCGTCCAACTCGTCGCCAAGATCGTGAGCCAGGCGCTCCGCGACCGCACCTCGGACATTCACATCGAACCACTGAACGACCGACTGCGAATCCGCTTCCGTGTTGACGGACAGCTGGTCGAAGCCTTCAACCTCCCACTGTCGGCGCACAACGCGCTCACCTCCCGGCTCAAGATCATGTCGGAGATGAACATCGTCGAGAAGCGTGCGCCGCAAGACGGACAGTTCTCGACCAAGGTCGATGGCAAAGAGCTCGACGTACGTGTCGCCTCCGTGGCCACCGTGTTCGGCGAGAAGATC
>CALICC010000290.1 GCA_938049325.1 uncultured Ilumatobacter sp.
TGTCAGCGCACTTGTGCTTGATGGCCTGGAACGAGCCGATCGGGCGACCGAACTGGACGCGCACCTTGGCGTACTCGACGGACATGTCGAGGCACATCTGGGCGCCACCGACCTGCTCGGCGGCGAGGGCCACGGCGGCGAGGTCGAGGACGGTGCTGAGGACGTCCCAGCCGCCACCATCGGTGCCGATCAGCTTGGCCGGGGTGCCGCTGAACTCGAGCTTGGCCTGCTTGCGGGTCTGGTCCATGGTGGACAGCGCCGTGCGGGTGAGGCCCGAGGCGTCGCCTTCAACGGCGTACAGGCTGGTGCCGGCGCCCGACTTGGCGGCCACGATGATGAGGCCGGCAACGTGGCCGTCGATCACGAACGACTTCGTGCCGCTGAGCGTGACATCGCTTCCCGAGCCCGATGCTTCCATCGTGATACCCGACTCGTCCCACTTGCCCGAAGGCTCGACGTAGGCCACCGTGGCGATGGTTTCGCCCGATGCGATCCCCGGGAGGTGCGCCGCCTTGGCTGCGTCGTCACCCGAGTGGATGAGCGTCTGTGCTGCCAGCACCGCGGTTGAGAAGAACGGTGCGCACAGGAGCGCACGGCCCATCTCCTCGAGCACGATGCCGAGCTCGACGAAGCTGTAGCCGGAGCCGCCGAATTCTTCGGGGATCGCGAGGCCCTGGAGGCCCATTTGCTCGCCCATCTGTTGCCAGACGGCGTCGTCGTAACCCTTTTCGGTCTCCATTTGCTCGCGCACGGACTCCTCGGAGGACTTGGCCTCGAGGAAGGCTCGGACGGTGCTGCGCAATTCTTATTGTTCTTCGGTGAAGGCAAAGTTCATGGAGCACATCTTGGCCCACTTGCATGGACAACCCAAATCTGCTTGTGTACACATGTGGACACACTTTCGACCGGTATTCGCGAGCTCCGTGCCAACCTCCCTGACGTCGTGCGACGCGCCGGCGCCGGCGAGCGCACCGTCATCACCAACGGCGGGCGACCCGTCGCACAGCTCGGTCCGCTCGACGCCGACGCACCCGACCTCGAGCGCCTCATCGGCTCGGGTGGCGTGATTCCACCGCGGCGCACCAGCACCTGGCGCGCTCCGGCACCGGTCACCGTGTTCGCAGGCGTCCGTATCGACCAAGTGCTGCGCGAGCTCCGCGGATGAGCGCACTCCCAACCACCGTTCTGGTCCACATCCGCCTCGGTTTCCGACGCGGATGTGGACCAGAACGCGACACGAGCGACCGACGATTCTGCGTACCAGAACCGGAACGTGGACCAGAACCGGAGATGCACAGCCGCTGGATCGGAGCGAGAACCTCGTGACGGTCGTACTCGACACCTCGGCCCTGCTTGCCATTGCCGTCGACGGACGCCAGCGTTCCACCGTGGTCGCAGCACTCGCCGACAACGACGTGTGGGCGGCGTCGGCCATGGCGTTGACCGAGGCACTCCCTGCCATCGACCGGCTGGTCGACGAGCCGATCCTGCGACTCGACCTCGAAGACGCAGTGCGCCTGGTGTGGGATCACCTGCACGTCGTGCCGGTCGATCAGCGTTGCCTCGACGGCGCGGCGTCGCTCGCGCGCTCTCAGCCGGTTCGGCTCAGCGACGCCATCCACTTCGCCGCAGCACTGCGACTTCCGGCGCCAATTCGATTCGTGACGTTCGACCCGACCCACATCGGCGTGGCGATGGGCCTCGGCTTCGACGTGATCAGTACGTGACCCGTCAGGGAACGCGGACGAGGCGGAAGGTATCGGTCGCTCGGGCGCTCTCCGAGATGCCGGCAACGACGCCGACGAGGTCACCGGCGGCCACATGGCCGCTGCGCTTCGAAAGGTTCAGCGCTACACGCACTCGCACGAGGTAGTCGCTCGGCGCACCTTCGAGATGAAGCGGGGTGACACCCCAACTCGACGCGAGCTGACGAACCGTCCGTTCGTTGGAGCTGAATCCGAGAATCTTCGCGCTGGGCCGGAACCGCGCCATCGACCGCACGGTGAAGCCACTCTCCGACACGCAGATGATCGCCGTGAGGTGCATTGCTTCGGCTGCCTGAGCAGCGGCGATCGTGAGCGCATCGGTGATCGCCGTGGCGTTGCTTTCGTGTCCCGCCATGCGGAGTTGAGCAACCTGCTCGCCCCATTCATGATGGTCGAATCGGTCATCAGCGGTTTCGGCGATCTTGGCCATGGTCCGAACGACCTCGGCAGGGTGGTCGCCGATCGCTGTCTCAGCGGAGAGCATCACGCCCGAGGTTCCGTCGAACACGGCGTTGACGATGTCGGTCGCCTCGGCGCGAGTCGGTGACGGTGCGGTCACCATCGAGTCGAGCATCTGCCCGGCGGTGATCACCGGCAGGCCACCGGCGATGCAGTCGCGGGTCACCTGCTTCTGCAAGTGCGGGAGTTCCTCGAGCGGCGTTTCCTGGCCGAGTCCGGTCCGAGCGACCAGGATGCCCGAGGCTTCCTCGATGATCCCGGCCAGTTCGCCGACCGCCTCCATCGTTTCGACCTTGGCGACCAGCATCGGACCATGCGGATGAGGCTCGAGCCCGAGATCTCGTAGATCGTCGCCGCAGTTGACGCTCACCGCGATGATGTCGGGCTCTTCGCCGGCGAACGCTTCGCACAGCTCGCGGTCGGTGTTCGACACCGGGCGCCCCTCGACTGCGCCGAATGGCACGTACACACCGGCGCGGCCACTCAGGCGCCCGCCCGACTCAATGCGAGCCACAAGCGCATCATTGCTCGCCGACTCGATCACGACGACGACCGTCCCACCGGCAAATGTGATGCGATCGCCGACCTTGCAGTCCTCCAAGAGATGGGAGTAATCGATGTTGATTCGCTCGGCGGTGCTCGGCTCGCTGCCGACACCGAGAACGACGGTGTTGCCATCGGCGAGCTCGAGGCCGGCCCGATCAACCTGACCGATGCGAATCTTCCCGCCGGGAAGGTCGACCATCGTGGCGACGTTGACGCCGAGATCTGCAGCAACGCTGCGGACTCTCCGGTGCCGTGCGATGGCTTCATCGAGTGGGGTATGAGCGAGCGAGATACGCGCGACGTCCATCCCGGCGCGCATCATGTCGGCGAGTGTTTCTGCGTCCTCGCTCGATGGTCCGATGGTTGCGACGATCTTTGTACGGCGTGCCACGAAACGAACGGTATCGAGCGGAACCAGCACCCCGCCACGATCGTGGCAGAATCGTTCGATGACCGCTCCCCCGTCGAACACGCTGCACTGGTCGAATGCCGACGCCGAGGTCCACCGCGTCGTCGTGGGCCCCTATGAGAACAACGTGTTCGTCGTCAGGTGCAAGCGCAGCGGCGAGGCCATCCTGATCGACGCGGCGAACGAGCACGAAATGTTGCTCGAGCTGTGCCAGTCGCTCGGCGTCACGCGCGTGCTCGAGACGCACGGTCACTGGGATCACATTCAGGCGGTGCCCGCCATGCGCGAAGCCGGCTACGAGGTCGCCGTCACGAAACTCGACGCACCCAAGCTCGACGAGGTCGGCTACGACGTCTTCCTCGACGACACCGAGGTGATCGAGTTCGGCAAGCTCCGGATGAATGCGATCCACAATCCAGGCCACACGCCTGGGTCGATCTCGTTCGAACTCGCAGGCACCCCGCTGCTGTTCACCGGCGACACACTGTTCCCCGGCGGGCCTGGCAACACGAGTTTCGACGACGCCGACTTCGACACGATCATCCGGTCGATCACCGACCGCTTGTTCACGTTTCCCGACGACACGATCATCCTCCCCGGCCACGGCCTGGACTCGACGATCGGCACCGAACGCCCGCATCTCGAAGAATGGATCGAGCGCGGCTGGTGAGATATGACGAGCGCCCGGTCGACGACACGCCGGTGCACACCGCCGACCTACCTCCGACCCCGATCCGCGACCGGAACATCCCGGCAACGGCGTGGGTCGAGGCACCGAGCTCGCTCCTGAAACTCGGTTCCGATCTTCCCGACGCGCCGGTGGCCGAGTACAAGCGGCGCATCGGTCCGTGGATCCTCTGGCGTGCCGGCCCTGCAAAGCGAGGCGACGCTCGATATTGGGTCCAGCACGATGCGACCGGTGCCGAATACACGTTGCGGCTATACCCCGACGGCAGCGCCGAGGGCGTCGGGCCGAGCGGAACGACACACGACCGATTTCGCGCCTGGAAGGAAGATCTTCGAGATGCGTAGCAACAACGCTCGGTTGTACGGGCGCGCTCGATCCGACGGTCGCGGGCACGTATCTTCCCCTCACGCTGTCGCGTCGATTCTGCTCGTCGCTCTGATGGTCGCGTGCGGTTCCGATCCCAAACCGTTCGAGACCGACGCGTTCGCCGACGAGATCGACGAGATTCTCGACGACGAACTGAGCGACGAGATCTCCGAGGCCGAGATCAGATGCCCGATCGACGATTGGCAGGACATCGTCGAAGACTCGTTCGAGCAGCTCAGCGATGAGGATCTCGTCCGTGACGCCCTGCGCACCAACGACACGTCGGCGGCGTTCGAGTTCGATGGTGGGGACTACCTCGATTGCTCGTTTTTCGATGCCGACGAGTCGCTCGGTGCAGGCCTCTTCTTCTTGGAAGCTCCGCGCGACGCCGACGACTACGCCGAGGAGTTCGCAGGCGACGACGCACGGGTCGACATCGACGAGACCAACGAGTACCGAGGTGGACGATTCCGCCACGTGTGCGTCGAGTTTTCCGACGACGACATCACGCCGTACTGCCAAGTCGAGTGGTTGAACGACGACGTCCTCATCGGCCTGTACATCTTCGGCGAGGACGCCGACCGCATCGACACCGAGCTGCTCGAAACCGGGTTCCGTCCACAGCTCGATGCCGTGATGGCGCAGTTCACAACCTGACCCCGCCGCGCCCCACCCGCATCACGGGCAGCCGGTGTCGGAGAACGTGGAGTTGTCGAGACGAGCGACCGCGAAACACGTCCTGGTGTTGATCGCGATGTTGGCATCGACCGAGATGAACCGCAGCTCCGCAGCGCCGGTTCCGATCATTCGACCGTTCGTCATCGACGAGTGCGACATCGACAGGGTCGAGTTCGTTCCGACATTGACGCCGATGATGCCGCCGTAGCCGATGATCTCGACGTCGACCATGTTCACGATCTTCGTCCCGGTGTTGGCCGATCCGAGCGCGATCAACCCGCCGCCACCCAACGCCGTTCCAGATGCGTCGATCTTCGTGTTGCGAATCTCGAGCTCGTTGGTTCCGGACCCGAGGAAGATCGACGCAACGTCCGATCCGACGATCGAACCGTTCACGTTGGTCAATGTCACTCGTGGCCGGAAACCCTCGATCAGCGTGTCACGAACCTCGATCTGGCCGTTCGACATCAGGAGTCCGAACTGACTGTTCGCTGACTCGACGGCACTCAGCGTGCGCAGCGTCGAGTCGATCAACGTGAGGTTGCCGTCCGATACCGCCAACGCGTCACCCGACGTGCTCCGGTTCTCGATCGTGACTCGCTCCACGATCGCTGTGGCGACCTGAACCGTCTGGGTCGTCGCGCCGCTCACGAGCGTCATGTCGGACACGGTGAGCGAGGTGGAGCTCGTGATGAGGCGACATGTCGAACAGCTGAGCGTCGTCGCGTCAACTCCCGCCCCTCGGATGGTGACCGCTTCGGGCACCGCCGGTGGCGCAGCACTGAACGCGTATCGACCGGGTTCGAGGTGGATTGCCCAGGGATTCGTCGTCGACGGCGCTGCGGCGATCACCGTATTGAGGGCTGCAAGGTACGCAGCTCCGTTCTGTGCCGCCGTCCCGCCGCTGTTGACGACAACCGTTCGCACGAACAGGTCCGCACCATCAGCACCGTCCGCACCGTCCGCACCATCAGCACCGTCCGCACCGTCCGCACCATCAGCACCATCCTGGCCGTCAGCACCAGGCGCCCCGGGCGGACCCTGTGCTCCGTCCTGACCGTCAGCACCAGGCGCCCCAGGCGGACCCTGTGCTCCGTCCGCGCCGTCCTGACCGTCGACCCCATCAGCGCCGTCGGCGCCGGGCAGACCGGCGGGTCCGGCAGGTCCGGTGGGTCCGGCAGGTCCGG
>CALICC010000291.1 GCA_938049325.1 uncultured Ilumatobacter sp.
GCTAGAAGAGGCCGCTCAGCGCGCTCGCCGACGCGTCGGTGGCATCGTCGCTTGCCGCTGGAGCGAACGCTCCGTACCCGTCGCTCTCGAGGACGTCGGCCAGCTCGGGCCCACCGGTTTCGACGATGCGACCATCGGCGAGGATGTGCACCTTGTCGGGCTTGAGCTCGTCGAGCAGCCGGCTGTAGTGCGTGATCGCCAGCACCCCGAGCGGCTCGGCGTCACCCTCTGACTCGTTGCTCATCAACTCGACCCGGCGTGCGCAATCGCGTAGTGCGTCAATGTCGAGCCCGGAGTCGAGCTCGTCGAGAATCGCGATCTTCGGAGCCAGTGTTGCCAGCTGCAGTGTTTCGTTGCGCTTCTTCTCGCCACCGGACAGGTCGACGTTGAGCGCACGCTCGAGGAACTTCTCGTCGAAGCCGATGCGAGCAGCTTCGGACTTGAGGAGCTCGTCGAGTCCGTCAGCCGAGCGGTCTCGACTCGCGAACGCTTCGGCGAGCACATCGTTCAGCATCACACCCGGCACCTCGGTCGGGTACTGCATGACGAGATAGAGGCCGGCAACCGCACGCTCCCACGTCGGCATGGCCAACACGTCGACGCCGTCGAGCGTGACGGTGCCCGCGAGCACTTCGTAGCCCGGCTTTCCCATCACGACCGCCGACAGCGTGCTCTTGCCCGCACCGTTCGGACCCATCACCGCGTGAACTTCACCCGACGAGATCGTCAGGTCGAGACCCTTCAGGATCTCGTTTCCGGCAACCGATGCCCGCAGGCCTTCGATCTTCAACGTGCTCATGAACAACTCCCAGCATCACTCGGCAACGTGACCACGACTCGACCGTCGGCAACACTCGCCGTGTACACCTGCACCGGCTGGGTGGCCGGCAGCGTGGTGGGAACGCCCGTGACGAGGCTGAACGCACTCGCATGCTTCGGGCACTCGAGTTCGAGTTCGTCGCACCACACTTCGCCTTCGGACAACGAGATGTTGGCGTGGCTGCAGATGTCGCCGATGGCGTACACCTCGTCGCCGACGCGCACGACCGCAACGGGTTCTCCGTCAACGTCGAAGCGGGTGGCCGATCCGTCGGCGAGATCGTCGAATGCGCAGACGTCGCTCATGCCGCCGCTCCCCCATCAGCGTCGCGGCTGCCGAGATCGAGCTTGTCGGCAACACGGCGGCGCAGATCGTCGGTGACCGAACCGGTCGGCAGTTGCGCGATCACTTCGTCGAAGAAGCCAAGCACGACGAGGCGCTCAGCCACCTCGGGCCGCACACCGCGACTCTCGAGGTAGAAGCGTTGGTCTTCGTCGATCGGCCCGACGGTTGATGCATGACTGCACTTCACGTCGTTCGTCTCGATGTCGAGGTTGGGCACGCTTTCGGCCCAAGCCCCTTCGGAGAGAGTGAGGTTTCGGTTCGTCTGGTACGCCGTTGTTCCGCCGGCGTGCTTGCGAATCTTGATCAGCCCGGTGTACACGCTGGCGGCAGAGTCCTGCACTGCGCCTTTGAACAGCAGGTCGCTGTGCGTCTTGGGCGCGTCGTGATCTTGGATGGTTCGAAAGTCGTGCATCTGGTCGCCGCCGGCGAAATACAGGGCGACCTGGCGAGTACTCCCACCCTGACCCGTCAGGCGAGCCTCAGTCCGGGCTCGGACGTAGTCGCCACCAAGCGTCACGGTGGCCAACGTCGTCGATGAGTCGCGATCGCCGATCGACTGCTGGTTACCGATCTGCCAGGTCGCAGCTCCGACCTCATTGACGGCCAGGTATTTGACGCGTGCTGCCTGCGCAGCGTTGACCTGCAACACCGGCACGACCAACGCAGCGTCGTCATCGGCACCGTCAGCGGCCACGAAACGTTCGACCACGGTGACTTCGCTGTCGGCCCCGGCATCGATCACCAAGCGAGGGAACACGGCGGTGCCTGCGCCGCCGATGGTGTGCGTGATGATGATCGGGTCGGCAACCACCTTGCCAGCCGGCACCCGAATCACCGTGGGCGTCATGAACGCACGGTTGAGCTCGGCAAACACGTCGGGCGCGTCACCACCGATGACGTCGGGTTCGACGTCGCTCATCACCAGCGAATCGAGTTCAGCCGGGCCGGTGACCGTGGTATTCGTCGCCGTAGGCGAGAACCCGTCGAGATCGAGCCGATCGATGCGGCTGTATCGCCAGATCTCTTCGTCAGGGGTGGGCAGGTCCGCGGCAGCAAAGCGTTCGGCCGCAGCGAGACGGAACTCGCTCCAGTCATGGGAGAACGCACGCACCGCGTCGGGAGAGAACGCAGACATTGCACGGGATTCTACGGTTTTATTCGGTCGAAACCCCGCTGAAGACGGTGGTGTGACGAGACCGTGTACGGCGCTAACGCTTGCGGCGGAAGATCTTGCCAAGGAACCCGCGACGCGACGCCCGATCGCGCTCGGCCTGCACCTCAGCCATGACATCGGCGCCGATTGCGTTCACGATGTCTTCGGCCGCATCGAGGACCGCCGCGGCCGAGCCGTCGTCGAGGCCCGCTGGTTCAGGTGGCGTGGCACCCACGGTGAGACTGCCGTGCGTCCACGCGACGTCGGCGAGGCGCCGCTCGAACGACGCACAGTTTTCGGGGCAGCGCCACGGCGCGTCAGGCGCGAGGTCGAGGTTGCACTTCCGAACCGTGTCGCCATTGGGATACGACCGTGACTCGAAGTTCTTGCACTCCGTCCGCATCGGCATGACTCCACGATATTGCCGGCGCCGCCAAAATTTGGTGCAGGCTCGATAGCGAGATCAAGTCTCGCCATCCCCAGGTGCGTTTCGCGACGACGTCAGGCCGTCGTGGCCAGCTGCTCGACGACGTCGGTCGCAAGCTCATCGATGTCGTCGTCGAGCATCCGAATCACGCGGCCAGGCACGCCACCGAACAAGCAATTTGCCGGTACGTCGCTGCGAACGAGGCAACCGGCGGCCACGATCGAGCCCGCACCGATGGTCGACCCCGCAAGCACGGTCGTACCGGCAGCGATCCACGAACCCGCACCGACGCTGATGGGAGCGTGAACAAGATCGCCGGCGCGGCAGGTCGCATCGCCCGTCTTGTGAGTTGTCGTGAGCAGGGAGACGCCTTGACCGATGTGAACGTTCTCGCCGAGTTCGATCTCAGCGCCCAGGTCCCACACGGCACCGGAGTTCACGTACACGCCCGCCCCCACCGTGAGGCGACGGTGCAGCGGACCTGACCCCAGAAGTCGCGGCGTCGAGGCCAGCAGTGCACCACGCCCGAGGCGCCACCCGAACCGGCGCAGAACCGCCGAGCGGGTGAGGTGGAACGCGTCGGTCGGAAGCACGGATACGGCAACTCGGCCGAAACGGTGCCGACGCAGGACATCGCCCAACTCGAGGTCGATCAACCGCATCATTTTCGACTTCATGTACGAACCGTTCCGCCTGTCGACGATCGTTGCGCCGAACCACACTCTGAAGTCACGAGCGTACGGGCACGCGCGCAATCGTCACGAGAATGCGCACAATCCTTCGCATATCTTTACCAAAGGGACATGCGCCCTTCGGTTGCCGGCCGGATCGATGAGATCCAGTGGCAAGATCAGCCGACGGAGCCTTCCATCTGCAACTCGATGAGGCGTGACCACTCGACGGCGTACTCCATCGGCAACGTCTTGGTGATCGGCTCGATGAACCCGTTCACGATCATGCCCATCGCCTGCTCTTCGGTGAGCCCACGCGACATCAGGTAGAAGAGCTGGTCGTCGGCGATCTTCGACACGGTGGCCTCATGGCCGATCTGAGCGTCGCGCTCGCCGATCTCCATGTACGGCAGCGTCTTGGACACCGAGTCTTCGTCGAGGATCAACGCGTCACACTCAACGTGGCTCTTCGCCCCCGTTGCACCTTCGTCGATACGGACCAAGCCGCGGTACGTCGTGATGCCACCGTCTTTGCTGATCGACTTGGAGATGATCTTCGAGGTGGTGTTCGGTGCCGCGTGCACCATCTTGGCGCCCGCGTCTTGATGCTGACCTTCGCCCGCGTAAGCAACCGACAGCACTTCACCGGTGGCGCCTTCGCCGACCAGATACACGGCTGGATACTTCATGGTGAGCTTGGAGCCGATGTTGCCGTCGATCCACTCCATGTGACCGCGAGCTTCGACCCGGGCACGCTTGGTGACGAGGTTGTAGACGTTCGGCGACCAATTCTGAATGGTGGTGTAGGTGACGCGAGCATCTTCCTTCACGACGATCTCGACAACCGCCGAGTGCAGCGAGTCCTTCGTGTACACCGGAGCCGAGCAGCCTTCGATGTAGTGCACCTTGGACCCTTTGTCGGCGATGATCAGCGTGCGTTCGAACTGGCCCGCCGATTCGGAGTTGATTCGGAAGTACGCCTGCAGCGGCATCTCGACCTCGACACCCGGTGGCACGTAGATGAACGAGCCACCTGACCAGACCGACGTGTTGAGGGCCGCGAACTTGTTGTCGCCAGGCGGGATGACCGTGCCGAAGTACTCCTTGACCAGGTGCGGGTACTCACGAAGTGCGGTGTCCATGTCGCAGAACAGGATCCCCTGCTCTTCGAGGTCTTCACGGTTCTTGTGGTACACGACCTCGGACTCGTACTGCGCGGTGACACCGGCGAGGTATTGGCGCTCGGCTTCGGGGATGCCGAGCTTTTCGTAGGTGCGCATCATCTCTTCGGGCAGTTCGTCCCACTCGCTGACCTGCTCGCCCTTGGGCCGCAAGTAGTAGTAGATGTCCTGGAAATCGATGTCGGGCATGTTGACCGCGAACCACTCGGCCATCGGCTTGTTGTCGAAGAGGCGCAGCGAACGCAGCCGCATCTTCTTCATCCACTCGGGCTCACCCTTCCACCACGAGATCTGCTCGACGACACCGGGATTGATGCCCTTCTCGGGAGTGAAGGCGTATTCGACGCCTTCGTCGCTCCAGCCGAGGTCGTACTTGCTGAGATCGAGGTCGAAACTGGTCATCGGAACACTCCTGTGACGGTGATGCGAACGGTGGGCCCGTGTGTTCGCTTCCGACATTGTACCGAGCCGGGCTCCAGACGCCCGATGCAGCTCACAGACCTCGGTCACGCCCGAAGACTTGGGATCGCAATGGACGACGACGCATGATTGGTCACGTGGCGGCCAAAACTTTCTCTCCGACACGCCTGGCGTGTGCGCTGGCGATCGCGATCAGCTCGGTGGTGGGCATTGGCTCTACACCGGCCGACGCCCAAAGCGAAGGCAACGGGCTGAGCGAAACCTCTGTCAATACTTTTCTGTTCGATGCCTCACGAGGCGTGCTCCGAGTCATCGTCGACGTCACCCTCACCAACGTCACGACCGATCAGGTCGACGGCAACGTGATCCGACAGCGCTATTGGGACAGCTACTACGCCGCCGTGCCCCTCGGAGCAGAGAACATCGTGGCGACACGCAACGGCCAGGTGCTCAACGGCGAGTTGAACAGTGACCCCGAGTTCCCGGCGTACTCGTTCTACGAGTTCCCCCTCGGCCGTCGGGTCTACAGCGGCCAAACCACGACGTTCACGATCACGTACGACCATCTGGGAGCGCCGCCACGCGACGAGGTTCCCTGGCGCGTCAATGGCGCCTATGCCTCGTTCGTTGCGTTCGGCATCGGCGACGACGACCAGGTGACCATCAAGATCGTGCAGCCCATCGGCTACGAGTTCGACGAATTCACCGACTTGGACGACTACGACGTCAGCGAACCCGACGGATTCGGCTCGGTCACGTACACGATCTCCAACGTCGACGAGGACTTCGACACGTTCGTCGGCATGTCGAACGACGCGGAGTTGGCCGAGACCGAACTGGACCTCGACGACGTCGACATCAGCGTGCGGTCGTGGCCCGACGATCCCGAATGGACCGCGTTCGCCGTCGAGGCGGTCGCGACGGGTGTTCCGGCGCTCGAAGAGCTCATCGGAGCCGATTGGCCGCTCGACGATCCGTTCGACATCAAGCAAACCGTCGAGCCGAATCTCTACGGGTACGCCGGCTGGTTCGACAGCCAGCAGAACGAGATCCTCGTCGGCGAAGAGCTCGACCACGACACGATGTACCACGAGCTCTCCCACGCCTGGTTCAACAACGACACGATGTTCCAGCGCTGGCTCTACGAAGGATTTGCGCAGGTGTACGCCGCCGAGCTCGTCGAACGGAGCGGCCAGGCGCCCCGCATGCCGTCGACGCCGCTCGCGTCCGACCTCGATCGCGAGCCACTCAACCTGTGGTCTGAATTCGAGGGAGACGACAGCGTCGACGAGGCGGGCTACAACATCAGCTTCTTCGTGATGGACGCGATCGCGGACGAGATCGGATTCGACGGGCTGCAGCTCGTGCTGGATGCTCAGCGCGAGGAACGCAGCGCGTACGACGTCGACCCCGCGGCACCGAAGGCGACATTCACAACGGCCGACTGGCGCAGAATGCTCGACCTGTTCGAACTCGTTGGCGGATCGGAATCCGCGGCCGAGCTGTTCGAGGAGTACATCGTCACCGATCGCGGACTCGACACCATGAACGAGCGCTCCGACGCGCAAACTCAGTTCCGTGATCTACGCGAGCGCGTCGGACCGTGGATCCTGCCGCCGATGATCCGAAACGCGATGGACGTCTGGACGTTCGATCAAGCAGTCGACAAGATCGAACGTGCCAACGAATCACTCGATCTTCGCGACGAGTTGGCGGTTGTTGCCGACGCCACGGGAGTGACGCCACCCGATGCCGCGGCTGAACTGTTCTCCGGCGCCGAGCGAGACTTCGACGACGCGAACGACGCACTCGACGCCCAACTTCTCGCCGGTGGCGAGCTCCTCGATGCACAAGCCCGACTCGCGGAGCGGTCGGGCGATCTGAATCTGACCGTTCCATCCGTCGATTCCGACATCTTCGCCGTCGACGACTTCAGCGATGCAACCGCCATCGTCAACGACCAGCTCGACGCACTCGATCACATCGACGATGCCATGGTCGCCGAAGCAGCGAGCCCCGGCCTCATTGCCAAGGTCGGGCTGTTCGGTACCGATGTCGCCAGTGTCGTGGACGATGCTCGCAGCGCCGTGACCGACGGCGGCAACGACCTGGCCCGTCAGTTGAGCGACGACGCAGTGACGCAGCTCGACGACGCCGAGTCGGTCGGCACTCGTCGGCTCGCCGCAGCGGCTGCCGTCGCCTTGCTGCTCATCATCGTGGTCACGTTGCTCCTGGTACGCCGACGTCGCCGCAAACGGCAGAACGACGCCGGGGCCGGCGCCGAGGCCTCGACCTCCGACGGGGATGCCACCACCAACGACCTCGGCAACGACCTCGGCAACGCCCTCGCGCTCATCGCCCCGCCGGGCGTGACGATCGGCTGGCGCACCATCTCCGCCGAGCACGTCGCCGGCCTGCGCGCAGTTGAGCTCGAGGGGATTGCGTCCGCACAAGAGACTCGACGTGCGGAGTTTGCGTCCGGGCGTGCATTGCTACGCGAACTTCTCGGCGTCGACGACGCCATCCCGGTCGGCCCGAATCGAG
>CALICC010000292.1 GCA_938049325.1 uncultured Ilumatobacter sp.
CAGGTGAAGATGATCTACAGCTCGCTCGTCCCGGTCGAGAAATACATGTAACCAGGGGCGGCAGCGCTGAAGTTGTCGGTTCGTTCACTCGTTTTCGGGTACCTCGCGCACCAGCCGTTTCTAGGCTGCGAAGCGTGCGAAATCTGCTGACTGGCTCGTCGATGGCGTTCGGCGTCGCTGTCGTTCTCGGTGCCGGGATCACTGCCGTTGCAGCGACTGAACCGGCCGGAATCGACGGCCCGGCGGCTGCAGCCGCGCCTGCGACCCGGCTGAACAATCAGCGTTCGATCGACGAGCCGACGCCGCCGCCCGAACCGCAAGCGGCCACCTATCGCGTCACGGTCATCTCGGAGTGGACGGCGGCGTCGCACCCGACCACGCTGCCGAACAACTCGCACTTCTCGCCCGTCGTGGTGGCGAGTCATGGTGGGGTCGGCAACCTGTTCGCGGTCGGCACACTCGCATCGCCCGGTATCGAGTCGATGGCGGAGACCGGCTCGACTTCGACGCTGCGCAACGAACTGTCCAACAACGACCTCGTGATCGGATCGCAGGTCGGGTCGAGCATCTTCGGTGCCGGCGTCAACGCGTTCGAGGTCACCGCCTTCCAAGCGGACGACCTCGTCTCGGTGGTGACGATGCTCGCCCCTAGCCCGGACTGGTTCGTCGGCGTGAGCGATGTCGAGCTCTTCGTCGACGGATCGTGGATCGACGGGATCGACGTCGACCTCGGCGCATACGACGCTGGGACCGACAGCGGGTCGGGGTTTCAGTCGCCGAACGCCGCCACGAGCCCCGCGTTACCGATCAGCGGGCCGCGCGACAACGCGTTCGCGGCCGCCGACGCCGAAGGTCGATTCGGCCGCGTGGTCATCGAACGCATCGGCTGACCGGCGCGCCGCACGGCAGGCACCGCGACGCTGTCAGTGCCTGGAGGCGGTCAGTCGTCGCCGGGCTCGCTGACCAGCTCGCGCACTCGGGCGAGAAGCACATCGAGCGCCGGACGATTGAGCCCGCCTTCAGGGATGATGACGTCGGCGTACCGCTTGCTCGGCTCGATGAAGCGCTCGTGGGCCGGTTTGACCGTCGACAGGTATTGCTCGATCACGCTGTCGGGCGTGCGACCTCGCTCGGCGACGTCGCGCTGGAGGCGTCGGATCAGGCGAATGTCGGCGGAGGTGTCGACGAAGATTTTGAGGTCGAACCGCTCGCGCAGCGCCCGGTCGTACAGCACCAGGATCCCGTCGACGACCACGATCCGATTGGGCGCCACGAGGCGCGTCTCGCCGGACCGGTTGTGTTGCGCGTAGTCGTAGACCGGGACGGGCACGCTGGCCCCGTTCGCGAGGGCGGCGAGATGGTCGTTGAGGAGCTTCCAGTCGAAGGCTTCGGGGTGGTCGTAATTCGCGTTTCGACGTTCTTCGAGGGGCTGATCGCTGCGATCGAGGTAGTACGAATCGAGCTCGATCCGCGACAGGTGGTGTTCGCCCGTGAGCGCAACGAGGCGCTCGGAAATCGTTGTCTTGCCTGAGCTGCTGCCGCCGGCAACGCCGATCATGAAAGGTCGAGCCACGCCCGTGAGCCTAGACCTCGCTGGATCGACGCGGCCCCGCCGTCTGGTACTGAACGTGCGCTCGTGAAGATTCCTCGAACAATTTGGTTGCGTGCTTGTAATTTGCCCCCTCGACGCGCCAACCTGTGGGGTAATGCTGTCCGAACGCCACGCCGCCATGCTCGACTTCGAACGCTCGTGGTGGAGCAACACCGAGCCGCGCGATCAAGTGATCCGAGCGCGTTTTCAGTGCTCGCCCGACGAGTACCACACCGAGCTCACGACCGTGCTCGATGATCCGGCAGCGATGGAGCACGACCCGTTGGTGGTGCGCCGACTCGTTCGTTTGCGCCTTCGGGCTCGCAAGTTGCGTCATGATGATGCTGAAGTGGCATCGTCAGGCGGACCAGGGGGACAACACGCATGAGTACTGAAGAAGCAGGATTCGGCGCCAACCGGCGCACGCCGCGCCAAGGTGTCGGCGGTTCACCCGTCGGGTCATGGTTGAGCATCGCGCTCGCGGTGATCGCGCTGATCGTCGGTTTCCTGATTCTTCGGAACATCACCGATGACGGCAGCTCGAGTAGCTCCGTGACCGGAGGCGACCCGGCCGAAACGACCACTGGCGCCGAAGGCGAGGTCGACGGCACGCTCCCGCTCGTGCCCGAGGTCCCGCAAACAACCGAGGCCCCCGCACCCACCACGCTGCCGCTCGTCACCGACGGTGCGTCGGTGCTGGTTGCCAACGCCAACACCGTTGGCGGGTCGGCTGGCAACATGTCGAAGACACTCGAACTTCGTGGCTACACGGTCGAGGATCCCGTCAATGCGAGCGGTGACAACATCGAAGCGAGCATCGTGTACTACGAGGGCTCGATCGCCGGTGCGCAAGCTGTCGCCGAATCGGTGGCCCGTGACCTCGGCGGGGTCGAGGTCAGCGTGGTCGCGAGCCCGGCGCCGACGGTGAGCGGCGACCTCGGCGATGCCGGCGTGCTCGTCTTGCTCGGCGACAACGAGGCCGGCCGAACGATCGAAGAGCTCAGCGGTGCGTCCGAAGACGGCGATGCCGCAGTTGCAGCGCCCGAACCGGCGGGCGGCGACGTGCCGGTCACGGCTCCCGCCGATGCCGACACCGGCGGAGACGACGAAACCGAAACCACCGACGGCTGACGTTCGGCACCGTTGCGATGGTGACCTTCCGACGCTGACTCGCTCAGCTCGGCGGCGTTGCTTCCAACCGAGCTCGGAGGAGTTCGTGCGTGGCGCGCTCGATGAGCAGCTTTGGTTCCGCCATGGCCTCGTCGAGTCCGTAGAGGTCGGCGATCACGCGTAGGTCGAGGTCGTCGCGATGCTTCACTGCCGCGTCGGGGTCAGCCGAGCCGACGATCGCGGCAACGGGAATGTCTGCGTCGTGACCGAGCTGGACGAGGCCTCCCACCACCTTGCCCGCAAAGCTCGTGGCGTCGAGTCGGCCTTCGCCCGTGATGATCAGGTCGACGCGCTCGGGGTGATCGGGTTCGAGGTAGTCGAAGAGGTCGAGC
>CALICC010000293.1 GCA_938049325.1 uncultured Ilumatobacter sp.
TGCTCAGTTCGCCCGGGCGATGCGCTACGTCGAGAAGATCGATGCGGGTGCCGTGGCTCCGAGCGCGGGCCCGCCGTGCTTCCTCGACCCCGAGCTGTTCGGTCTGAACATGATCGACGGGACCGAGCCGACGATCTTCCCCGACCAGACCGCGTTCCTCTCGATGCTCGACGCCGCCGGACGCACCGGCGTGTCGAACATCCCCGGCACGACGATCGCCATCGACAGCGACGTCGCGGCGAACCACTCGGACCGCATCGCGGTGACGCATCCGATGCCCGACGCCGACGTCGACGCGATCTTCAGCGACAAGCGCGCGTACCTCGAGCGATACCAAGCCGACAAGATCGGCTGGATCGACGAGATGAAGGCGGGATGGAACCCACCGTCGACCGATCTCGTCGCGTCGTTGAAAGAATGGTGGGAGCCGCTGCTCGCCATGGCGCCGACGGTGCGGTCACAGGTCGGATCCAACGTCGTGCTCCGCGCGATGGCTCCGGCCGACGGGTCTGGCGAACAGCTCGACGTGGTGATCGACTTCCCGAACGGCGAAGTGCGGGTGCACGCGGGCGAGCCTTTTGCGTTCCGCTTCGACATCGACCGCCGCCTGGTCGAGACCGTTGCTGCCCAACGTGCGGTCGACTGGTCGAACTCGTTGCTGCTGTCGTGTCGCTTCGTTGCGTGGCGCGAAGGCGAGTTCAACGAGTACGTCTACAACTTCTTCAAGTCGCTGTCGCGCGAGCGGATGAAGCGCGCCGAGGCCGAAGCCGCACGCAAGGTCGCCCCGTTCGACCCCAACACGTCAGCGGCCGAACCCGACATCCAGATCGGCGACTACATCGTTCAGCGTCGCTGCCCACACCGCGATGCCGACCTCGAAGCGTTTGGTGAGATCGACCAGCGCGACGACGGGACAACCGAGTTCGTGTGCACGTTGCACGGCTGGCGCTTCGACTGCGAGACCGGCGCATGCATCACGTCGCCCAACGAGACTCCGTTGCGCATCAGGCGCGCCTGACCCGTGGAGTGGGGCGACGAGGCAGCCTGGGAGGCGACACGCCGTCCGCTCCGCGAGGCACACGGTCTGCACCCGGAGGCCTACACGAGCGAGCAATTCTTCGACCTCGAACGGCGGCGCGTGTTCGAGCAAGCCTGGGTCTGTGTGGCCATCGCCGACGAGGTCGCCGGATCCGGCCGCATGCTCGTCCGCAAGGTCGGCTCCCGATCGGTGCTGATCACGCGCAACCAGGGCGGCGAGTTGCGCGGGTTCATCAACGCCTGTCGTCACCGCGGCACGGAACTCGCCGACGCCGACTGCGATGTGGCCGGCACCATCCGCTGCCCGTACCACCGTTGGGGGTACTCGCTCGACGGGGCGTTGACGTCGACACCGTTCTTCGACGAGGTGCCGCGCGACGACGTCGATCGGGCCGACCTCGGGTTGGTGACCGTGCGCGTCGACGTGTGGGGACCGCTCGTTTTCGCATGTCTCAGCGACTCCACCCCGCCGCTCTCCGACTGGCTCGGCGACCTGCCGGAACGCATGGCCGGATACGGCCTCGACACGTGGGTGAGTCGCCACGAACGCCAGCTCGACATCGAAGCGAACTGGAAGCTGATCAGCGAGAACTACCAGGAGTACTACCACCTGACCTGGGTGCATCCTGAGCTCGCGAAAGTCTCACGCGTGGCTGATCACTATCGGTATCAGGGCGCAGGGATGTATTGCGGCCAGACGACCACACCGGTGTCGGGCGACCAGCGCGACGACTGGCTGGCGCTCCCGCAAGCCCCCGACCTCGACGCTTCCGACGCGGTCAGCGGTCGATTCGTGGCGATCTTCCCGAACGTGCTCCTGTCGGTGCTGCCGAACCACATCTGGATGATGCGCCTCGACCCGATCGCTCCCGGCATCACGCGCGAGACCTGCACGATGTTGCTGCCCGATGCGACCGGCGCGGTCACCGACGATGCCATCGCGCCGACTCGGGATTTCTGGTTCGACGTGAACGCCGAGGACATTGACATCGTCGAGCGCGGCCAGCGCGGCCTGACCCGCGGCGCCGTTCCGCCCGGGCCACTCGCACCGCGCTTCGAAGAGCCGTTGCATCGCTTCCACAACATGCTCGCCGACTGCATGACGTGCGTGGGTCTCGACTCGATCACGGTCCCGTCTGGCGACGACCCGAGCGACGTGGCCGCCCAGTGGGGAGCCGGAACCAACCCGACACCGCCGACGATCGACCGCCGTCAAGCAGCCGATACGGCCTGAGCTGTCTCGGAGCTAGCCGAGCGTCGCGTGGATCTCATCGACGAGGGTGCGTACCGCGGTGGTGCGGCTTCGGCTGTTGACGCGCACCACGAACGATGCCGTCGGCATCGATCGATCCGAACCGGGCACCTGCCACACGAGGCACTCCCCAACGACACCGCGCTCGTTGATCATCGCGACCCCGAAGCCAGCTGCCACCGCGCTGCGCACGCCTGCTGAACTCTCCGACTCGAACGCCACGTAGTGGTCGATGCCGGCATCGCGGAGCATTTCGGTCATCAACGACCGGTAGCTCGAATTCGGCCCGAAGGTCACGAGCGGCAGAGGTTCACTGCCGTCGAATGCGAAAGTCGGCGACGCGATCCACTCGATCGACTCGCTCCACAGCATCCGGTCACGCTGTTGGGTCTCGAAGACGTGGATGAGCGCGAGGTCGAGGTCTCCGCCACGCACGAGTTGCGCGATCGGGCCGCTCATCCCCATCCGAACGTGGAGGCGCACCATCGGATGCCGGCGTTGGAATCGAGCAAGCACAGCCGCCACCTCGTCCGCGTCGAGTGCATCGTTGACACCGAGGTGCACGGTGCCTTCGAGCTGCGAGCGCTGCAAGCTGTCGACTGCGTCGTCGTGCGCCGACACGATCTGCTCGGCGTGCGCCAACAACTCGACGCCGAGGTCGGTGAGGGTCACGTCTCGTCCGTCGCGCACCAAGAGTGGTGAGCCCAAGCGTTCCTCGAGCCGCTTCATCTTCCAACTGACGGCCGACTGCGTGAGGTTCAGTTGCGACGCGGCCTGCGTGACGCTGCCGCAATCGACCACCGAGCGGAAGGCGCGCAGCGACTCAACGTCGAGTCGCACTCGCGCTCCCAGACCTAGCGACCGACGTCATCACCGGACATCATGACAGAAGCTTGTGCGACGGTCGAACGATCGCCATGTTCGTCATGGGCGAACCGTGCGCACCATCTGTCAGAATCTCGGTGCATGAGCGAGCCCGCCGACTACGACGCCATCATCATCGGCGCAGGCGTGATCGGCGGTGCCGTCGCGTACGAGCTCGCCCGGCGCGGGCATCGCACGCTCAGCGTGGACAAGGGTCCGGGCGCGGGCTACGGCAGCACGAGCTCGTCGAGCGCCGTGATCCGGTTCAGCTACTCGACGGAGACCGGCGTGGCGGCTGCGTGGGACGGCATGCACTACTGGAAGCACTGGGGCGAATACCTCGGCGCTCCCGATGAGAGTGGCTACGCCCAGCTCGTGCAGTGCGGCATGGCGCTCCTCATCCCTGGCGAGGAAGGCCACCACAACCGGGTGATGCCCATCTGGGATCGTCTCGACGTGCCATACGAATTCTGGGATCGCACTGCGCTGGCCGCCAAGGCACCCACCTTCGACCTCCGCCTCTACGGCCCACCCGCGCGATCCGACGATCCGTCGTTCTGGAACGAGGCGCACGGCGAGATGGTCGGCGCTCTGTTCTCACCCGACGCCGGCTACGTCGACGACCCGCAACTGGCTGCTCACAACCTGCAGCGCGCTGCCGAGGCACAGGGTGGCGAGTTCCGGTTCCGTACCGAGGTCGTCGGTATCGCACGGCGACAGGGCCGAGTCGCCGGCGTCGAGCTGTCCGACGGGTCGACCGTGAACGCAGACGTGGTGGTGAACGTGGGTGGCCCGCACAGTTCGTACATCAACCAACTCGCTGGCGTGTACGACACGATGAACATCAAGACGCAGTCGATCCGCCACGAGACCTACCACGTTCCAGGCCCGCCCGACATGGACTTCACCACCGACGGGTTCGCCGTCGCCGACGACGACAGCGGCATCTACTTCCGGCCGCAACCCGGCAACAACATCTTGATCGGCACCACCGATCCGCCGTGTGATCCAAAGATTCCGGTCGGACCCGACGAGGAGCTCGGCGAGCTGACGAGCGACGGTTGGGAAACGAACACCTTGCGCATCAACAAGCGGATACCCACGCTCGGCGTGCCGCTCCCCCACGAGAAGAAAGGCGTCGTCGATCGCTACGACAAGAGCGACGATTGGATCCCGATCTATGACCGGACCGATCTCGACGGGTTCTACGTCGCCATCGGGACCAGCGGCAATCAGTTCAAGAACGCCGGCGTGGCCGGCCACATGATGGCAGAGCTGATCGACGCGGTCGAGGGCGGTCGTGACCACGACGCAGATCCGCTGCAGGTCACCGCTCGCTACACGGGTCTGAACCTCGACATGGCCACGTTCAGCCGCAACCGTCAGATCCATGCGGACTCGTCGATGAGCGTCCACGGCTGAGCTGAGGCACTGGCATCCATGGGCAAGACGGTCTTCTTCGAGCGATGGTGCCAACGCAACGTCCGGTCAGTCCGGCGGGTCAGACAGCCGCCCGGTCCGCTTCGAGTTCAAGAATCCGAGCGCAACTTCGACGACGTCGTCGAGTGACGGGGACGGGACCGACTGCGGCACTCGGGTTCCATCAAGTCGTGCCTGCACGTGGCAACGGAGCACATGCTCCCAGGCGATACTCGTGCCCGTGTGGTCAAGATGGGCCATCAGCCGCCGGGCGACGTCGTCATCGCCTGACGAAACTGCCAGGAGCGCGACGCCGACGAGCGGCAGGCTGAGACGGAGCTCGTTCCGCGTCGACGACACCAGCGAGGCATAGTGCTCGCCGAGGATCTCCGCGGCGCCGAGATCGTTGCCCGTCAACGCTTCGCCCACCGCACGTGCGACGACCGGTCCCGAATCGCCGGCCACACCCACAAGGTCGTGGTCGACCACGATTCGGTGCGCGCGGTGGGCCAATTGCAGTCCAGTCGGCACATCGGCGTGGCAGAGCTCCAGGATCGACCGATTGACCATCCCGACAGCGGTCCACCACGGATCGGTCGTGTCGACCGGTTGGTCGAATATCGCTCGATAGCGCTCAAGTGCAGCATCGAACCGGTTGGACAGTGTCAGCAGCTCACCGGCGAAGTTGTGGAGGATCTGCTGACGCAACGATGACGAAGTCGGTCCCGTATCGATTGATCGATCGATGAGCGCCAGGCCGGTGTCGGGCGTCTCGATCATCGATGCCCCGATCAAGCCAAGGGCAAGCGCTTCGATGTCGTTTCGTGCTTCGCCGATCGCCGTGAACAGTTCTGAGCCAACCGAGAACATCTGGTCCCAGTCGCGTTTCGACATTGCTGCGACCATCACCGTGAACCTGTGGCGGATTCGGTCGTCGCGCGTGACGACACCATCGGTGGCGCGTGCAAGCCACTCGAGTCCCTCATCGGCGTGGAACGTCATCCACCAAAGAGAAGCGACGGCACAGCAGTGTCGGGCGAGTTTTTCCAACTCGCCGACCTCGGCGCTGTACCCGAGCGCGGCGCGCACGTTGCCGAGTTGAGCTTGCTGTTGCTGCGCGAACTTCATCGACGCCATGCGTTCGGCTGTTGTCGCTGTTTCGGCCCACGCAAGGAACCAGTCGCGGTGACGGCGACGGGCAAGATCGACCAGGTCGCCTGAACGACGGAGCGCGAAGTCGCGGACCGTTTCGAGCAGCGCGTAGTACGTGTCGTGCCGTCTGTGATCGACCTTGACGAGGTTGACTCGGACGAGCTCGCGCAGCACATCGTCGATGTCGCTCCGGTCTGCTTCCGGCGACCAGATGCTGGCAACGGCCGCGACCGGAGTCCAGCCGCGCGTCACACCGAGGCTGACGAGCATCGATTGTGCGTTCGGTTCGAGTCGTCGATAGCTCCAGTCGATCATCTCGTCGACGGTGTTCCAGCGCCGCCTCGACGCAACTGCGGCACGCGGAACAGCCCCCCTCCGGAGGTCGACGAGGAGTTGATGAGGCGAGGAGTAGACAACGCTCGACGCAGCGAGTTCTATTGCCAGCGGGAGCCGATCGAGCCGACCAACGAGCTGCTCGATCTCGACGATGCCGCCCGAGGAGTCGTCGACGGTGGCGCCACCCTCGAGCGCCCGGTCGATGAAGAGTCGAGCAGCGTGACTCACGTCGGCGGAAGCATCACCGTCGAGAGGCCCGAGCCGGAGGACCGCTTCCCCGACGACTTCGAGCCGTTGCCGGCTGGTCACCAGCATCGACGGGCCGCCGATCTGGAGTAGTTCGTCGGCGAAGGACTGAACCGCCTCGCTCACGTGTTCAGCGTTGTCGCACACGATGAGGACAGCTCGATCGGCGCAGCCCGCCAACACCGCAGATTGGGTGTCCTCCAGACCCACAGGTACCTGCAACGCTTTCGCGATCGACGATGCAACGGTTGCTGGATCGTCCGCAGTGCTCAGGTCGACCAGGTGACATCCACCCGCGTAATTCGACGCCACGCGGTGAGCGAGGTGGAGGCCCAACGCAGACTTGCCGACTCCAGCTGGGCCAATGATGGTCACGAGGCGGTGAGTCGCCAGGAGGGCAGCACCCCGATCGAGGTCGTCGTCGCGGCCGATCAACCTGGTGCGACGCGCCGGGAGCCGGCCGACTTGGTGGTCGGACCTGAGCGGCGCGACGCCGACACCGCGGGCGCGTAGCTCGAAGAGTTCGACCGGCACCAATGCCGGTCCGAGTCGAATATGGCCGACCGGAATCAGCGCGACGGCCGGAACCGAATCCTCAGTCGTCGAAACGCTTTCGAGCAGGCATCGTGTGTCATCGGACAACAGAACCTGACCCGATGTCGCCCGCGAGAGCACCGACGACGCCGCTTGAAGACCAGGTCCGAGGTAGTCGCCATGCCGCTCGACGGCGGCTCCGGTGTGAATGCCCATGCGGACAGCAATGACGATTGGATCTGGCCAGCGCTCGGCGGCCAGCGCAACCTGCGCCGATGCGGCTGCGTTGACAGCTGCATCTGGCTCAGTAAACACAGCGGCAAGCCCCCCGCCGCCGCGAGTCGCGAAGACCGAACCGCCTGCGCCCTCGACCGCGTCGTGAAGGAGCTCGTCGTGTCGATCGATTGCGCGGCTCATCGCTGTGACGTGCTCGCTCCACGCTGTGGTCGACGTCTCGACTTCGGTGAGAAGGAACGTGAGTTCGTCGACCAGCGGTGCAACCCCTTCCGAGCCCCCGGGATCGTTCACTGAATCACCGGCGGTGACGGTGCGCTGTGTCTCGTTGTCGACTCGGGTCGAGACGGCGATGGCGCGTTCGATTGCGACAACCGCAGCAGACGGTTCGGTGCCGACCTCTTCGAGCAGCAGCTTTCGATACTCGCGGAACGCTCGGTGCGCCTCGGCGGTCCGTCCGCTGCCGGCGAGCGCACGAAGGAGCTGGCCGCGTAGACGATCGCGCAGCGGTTCGGACTCGATCAGCGGCCCGAGCACCAGTATTGCCTTCTCGAAGTTGCTGGTGACGAGGTGGTGCTCGACGAGCTCTTCGGTGGCAACGCACCGCAGCTCTGTGAGCCGGCGTGCTTCGCTGATCGCCCAAGCTTCGTGCTCGAACTCATCGAAGGCGCGACCGGACCACAGGGCGAGTGCTTGATCGCGCTTCGATGCTCCTTCGTCAGGCACGGCCTGACGAGCTGATCGAATGAGCTGTTCGAACTCAGCCGAGTCAAGGCGGGCCACGTCGAGTAGGTAGCCCGGCGGTGACGTCACGATGGCCGACGAGCCGATGGTCTTTCTCAGACGGCTGATCGACGTTCGCAACGCGCCGCTGGTGAGCTCAAGGTGTTCGCCAAGGGCATCGGACGACACTCGTGAGCCCGACTTCACCGCCAGCATGGTGAGGAGGCGGCGCTGCTCAATACTGACTGGAGTGATGTCGGTACCGGCGTCGTCGAGTACGACGAGCGGGCCGAGGACGCTGATCCGGGTCATGACTTACGCCCCCTGCTCACCCGCCCGCGCCGACCGCCTGGCGAGCGCAGGCAGGCGCCATGTCGCCGAGCGTGCGGGTGACGCGCAGCTGTAACGCGTCGAGGTCAACGTGGACATCAGACCAACCGAGGAGAACTGATGACCACCACCACCACCGCCGCCCCGACACTGCCGACCGACCCGTCGCCGCTCGACCGAATCGTCGGCTTCTATCAAACGGTCTTCACGGGCCAACTCGACGAGTCGCCCGAGCACAAGACGATGGTGAAGGAACTGATCGAGGAGGCCTTCACGACGGGATATACCTACAACGGCAAGCCGATGGCTCCCGATGCGCTGGTGGCCTGGCGCGAGTCGTTGCTCGAACGGTTCCCGCAGATGGTGTTCAGAGTGCACGACATCCTCAGTGGCCCGGTCAGTGTCAAGAGTGGGAGCCCGGTGTCCGGTGTCGCCATGCGCTGGGCGATCGACACCATCGACACGGCTGGAACGCATTGGCGAATTGACGGGATGAGTCTGTTGTCGATCGAGGGCGGCAAGGCCGCCTCGAACGTTCAGCTCGGTGATGCCACCGATGGCTGGTATCGCGTGCCGGGAGCAAACGATGATGCGTGACGCGACAGTCGAACGCCCTCGCTCCCTCCCTGGCATGCGGACAATCATGGCCCATCGTCAGCGATCGGACCGACAGGAAGTCGCGGCGTGAAGCGAGCGTCGAGGACGGCCAGCACTCGCACGACGAGCTTCGAGCGCTGGTCATACGGCGCGATCGCGCTGCTCGTATCAGCGGTGTTCATCGTCGAGGCGTGCGCCTCGGATGGGGCGACGAGCACGGCAGTGGAGCGGTTCCCACATGAGTTTCCCGATGCAGGCTTTGTCCCGACTCCCGCCGAGTACTGCCCGACGCCAGCCGAGTCCTGCGGCCCGCTCTTCGAGCTCAGCCAGGACTACCCCTCGGAGCTGCCCGGCGATGAAGAACTCCCGGATTTTCTCGATCTCGACTTCTCGGCGGGAGAGGACGCAGCTGTCGCCTATCTCGAAGCCGTGCGTGACTACGCCTTCGAAGGAAACGAAGAGATCGACTTCCGCGTCGAGCACAACGAACAACGGAACTGGTATCACATGCCGTGGCAGCACTACGGACCCAACGGTCGTGAAGGAATCCATGGGTTGACTCGCGAGGCGGTCGCCCAACCGCAACAACTCGCCAACATCCAGACAGCTGACCTCCCGGCGAACGTGAAGACCGAGGGCCAGTTCTCGACCTACGCCATTGGCTTCTACAACGCGTTCGGCGGCTACTCGATCGGCCAGTCATGGGCAGACCCCAACAATCCGCAAGCGGGCAACGTCTTTCCCGAAGGCACCGTGATCTTCAAGTTGCTGTTCACCGAAGCCGGCGAGGAGAACGGGGTGGGCTACCTCGCCAACCCCACGCAATGGCCTGCATACGTGTACAAGCACGACCTGACGAAGTGGAAGGTCGGGACGGAGCCAGCCGACGCTCCGCGTGAGGTGCGCCAACTGAACCTCATTCAGATGGACATCATGGTGCGCGACGATCGCACGCTCGAAACAAGTGGAACCGGCTGGGTGTTCGGCACATTTCTGTACAACGGCACCGTCGACAGTTCGGCTCGATATCGGAACCTGATCCCGCTCGGCTTGCAGTGGGGCGACGATCCCGACCTCACCGACCCCGCCGAGAACTTCGAGAACAAGTTCAACTTCCCGCTCCGCGCTGCTTGGGACGAACCCAACGTGATCAACAACCTGCTGCAAGAGACGATCATCAATTCGTCCTCCGACGTTCCGCACACCCACCTCGGATGGGGTTCTCGGTTGACGGGACCGGTCGACTTCTACCAGTCGTCGTGCCAGTCGTGCCACACGACTGCGCAGTGGCCGGTCGAGTCGCAGCTGAGCCCGGCGTTCTCTCCGGACAGCAAGGAACCAGCGTTCGGTCCCAGTGGCTCCGCCTGGAACAGATGGTTCCAGAACTTGCCACTCGGTGAAGCCTTCGATGAGGGTGCGGAAACCACCGACAACGTCCTGCAGCTACAGATCTCGATCAAGAACTTCTACGAAGCGAAGTCGGCTCAGGACGGTGGCGTCTTCCTCGTCGACGGATTCCCCAACGGCGTCAACACCGGTCAAGTCGATCCAGACGACCTCCACACGAGGGACCTCGGCGTGCCGATTCCGGGGGGTAACTAATGGCCGCAGCACCCAAGAAGGCAACTCGCACGGGAGCGGGCACGGCCGGGCGCACTCGAAAGGCTGCTCCCGCGCCGCTGCTCTCGTCTCGCCCGAAGCGCCCGGTCGACTGGCTCTTCCTCTTCAAGTTCAACGCAGCGGAGGACCCCGGCGATCCGGCTGCGCTCGGCGATCACGGAATCTTCGATGCCCAGGGCATCAAGAAGCCGAGCTACGACGAAGACGGCAAGGCGTTCTCCCAGCACTACCTGCACGCAAGCTCGTCGAACCCGAAGTTGGCGTTCGAAACAAGCCGTAGTGCCCTTGGAGTCAGCAAGAACGACCCCCTTGGCGCCACCTTCGCTCAGGTGTACTTCGCCAAGAAGGCGCCGTACTTCGTCATCTGGAACGATCAGTTCTACAACGACCCGCTCGAGACGGCGTTCTCCCCCTGGGGTCACTCAAAGGGAATGCTCGTCTGGAACGACGACGGTGAGGGTTTCGTGCTGCAGGTCAGCACGCCATCGTGGCCTGGGGCCGGCAACATCGCCCACCCCCGACAGACCGACGGCAACACGCTGGGTTTCGTACGTGACGACGATGTCGAGGTGAGTCAACACTTCTTCTCGCTCGCTCTGGACAAGAACGGTGTGCTCGATGTCCTGGCGGGGCTGCACACAGCCAGTGTCCGAACTGACCCGACGAACCCTCAGATCGTCAACAACGGCGGCCCCGCACCGATACGAACTCTCGTGACTCACCTCGGACAGCAGAGCGAAACCGTCGATGTGGTCGACGTGACGATGTCGAGTGGCGCCCGCCTCATTGCCAAGCCGTCGGCGCTGCACGTCGCTCCGTGGCAACTCGTCTCGGCACAGCTCGGTGGGGTCGACCTACGCGTCGCCAGTTGGTGGGAGCAGCCGGAGATCCCCTCGACGACCAGGAAGTCAGCACTCCCGAAGTGTTGGCCTGATTCCCTTGCGAAGATGAAGCCGGGCGCCGTGCAGATCGCCACGACCGGAACGTGGCCCATTGGCGCGAAGACGCCAAATCTTGGCCTCGTCGGTGGACTCGGGAACCAGTACAACCACGCCAAGATCGGTGTGAGTACGAGCGGAACGACACCGCTGTCGATCTTCGGCGATATGAACCAGCAAGGCAGCCTCGGCGACGGCAAGGTGCCGTGCTCGGCGAGTCAGAACGGCCGGGGCGGCCTCTTCTTCGTGATGTCCGATCCCGACCTTCACGATGACCTCACAGGGCTGCTCCGCGGAGCCTCTGCGCCGGTGAAGTGACATCGCCGCCCGAACGACTCGTGCCGCGGGTCGGCGGGCGCATCGCCTGAGTATGGGCAGGGCTGACCTCGCTCGCGTCAACTGCGCATGCGGGTGCCGGTCGGGTCGAACGGCGCCTCGTCGAGACGCACGGCAGGTCGCATCACACCGACGACCTCGATCTCCCAGGGGCCGTCACTGGTGGCGTGCTCGATCGGCACGTAGCCCATCGCGATCGACAGCTGGCTGTCATGCGCATAGCCGCCCGAAGTGATCCACCCCACGACCGTCTTGCCGTCGGGGCCGTCGAGCCAGATCGGTTCGTTGCCGATGCAGTCGGCCGCGTCGGCACCGACGCCGGCATCCATCGAGAACAACACCAACTTGCGCTGCGGGCCGGCATCCTTGGCGGCAGCGGCAGCGTCGCGGCCGACGAAATCCTTGCCGAGCTTGACCATCCAACCCAGGTTCGCTTCGTAGGGGTCATAGATCGGCCGGTACTCCGTGCCCCACGATCCCCACCCCTTGTCGAGTCGCATCGAGTCGAGGGCCCGAGACCCGAACGGGCGAATGCCGTGGTCGTCTCCGGCTGCCATGAGCGCGTCGAACAGTTGCTGCTGGTAGCTCGCCGCGCACCAGATCTCATAGCCGAGATCACCGGTGAAGGTGACCCGGCCGACCATGCACGACACGCTGCCCACCCACGTCTGACGGAAGTCGAGGAAGCTGAACGCGTCGTTCGAGACATCGAAGTCGGTGAGCCCGTCGAGCACGGCGCGCGCGTTCGGGCCGGCGATCGACAACCCCGTCAGCTCGTTGCCGCACACGCGCAGTTGCACACCGGACACGCCGAGCAGCTCCTGGCGGAACCAACGCTCGTGGTAGTCCTGCGCCGGGCCCGATCCGAAGATCATGAACCGTTCGTCGCGGAGCGCATCGGCCACACAGCCCACCGTGAAGTCACCGATGATCTTGCCGTTGCGGTTCAACATCGGTGTCAGCACCAAGCGACCGGCGGGCGGCATGTGGTTCGCCAGCAACCCGTCGAGCCACGCTCGAGCGCCTGCACCGGCGATCTCGTACTTCGCGTAGCCCGTCGTCTCGAACAGCCCGACGCCAGAGCGCACTGCGGCCACCTCATCGGCGACCACATCGAACGCATTCGACCGGCGGAACGTCACC
>CALICC010000294.1 GCA_938049325.1 uncultured Ilumatobacter sp.
ACCGGTCCACTGGCCACCGGTCCACTGGCCACCGGTCCACTGACCTCCGGTCCACTGACCGCCAGTCCACTGGCCACCGGTCCACTGGCCGCCAGTCCACTGTCCACCGGTCCACTGACCGCCAGTCCATTGACCGTTGAAAATGCTGACGAACCCGTTCGCCGGCGCCGGCCCGGCGATCGCAACCGAGCTGGCTGCGGGCCAATCATTCGGAGCGAAGATCTCGCTCGAGGCCGCAGCCCGGTCGACGCGGATGAGTCCGTTGCCCTGCAGCGTGGCGCTCACACCATCGAGCGGCACCGCCGAGGCGTTCAATGCGCTCTTGACCTGATCCGGGGTCCAGTCGGGATTCGCATCGATGATCAGTGCTGCTGCGCCCGAGACGACTGCTGCGCCCTGGGAGGTGCCACTGCCGAGGAACGTCTCATCGTCGACGAACCCTTCGGAGTGGTTGATGTCGGCGTCGCTGCCGGGTGCACGGAGGCTGAGGATGTGTGCGCCTGGTGCGGTGACGTCGGGGTTGCGGACGCCGTCGCCGCTGCTGGACCATTCGGCGATCTCGAAGCCGCCGTCGAGCGCCCGAGCACCGGCCACTGCGATGAAGTGCGGGTCGATTGCGGGGGAGTCGAGACCCGCTGCGTCAGGTCCGTCGTTTCCGGCCGGTGTGACCACGACGATGCCCGCATCCCAGGCACGTTCGAGAGCGGCGGCCAACGCGTCGCCCTGGTAGCCCGAGGTCGAGCCGCTGTTGTACGAGAGATTGAGGACGCGAATGTTGAGCTCGTCTGCGTGCTCGACGACCCAGTCGACGCCGGAGATGACGACGTTCGGGTCGGTGGTGCCATCGCGGCCTGAAACCTTCACCGACACGAGGCCGGCATCGGGAGCAACACCTTTGAATTCCTGCGGAGTGTCGACGGCATCAGACGCTGGGATGCCGCTTTCGTTGCCGGCGATGATGCCGGACATGTGGGTGCCGTGTCCGTTGGTGTCTGCGAACCGAGTGGACGGATCGTTGGCCTCAGCGGTGAGGTCGACCATGGCGACGACCTTCCCGTTGCCGTCGAGGCTGTCGACATTGGCGATGCCGGTGTCGATGACGGCCACGTTGACGCCGGCGCCGGTGAATCCGGCGTTCCACATCTGACGCGCGCCGATCTGGTCGACGAGGTGGTACGTGGCGCCGAGCGGTAGGTCCGCGGCGGCGACGAACGGTTCGACTTGGAACGCCTCGTCAACCGATGCCTGATCGGTGCCGTCGATCGCGAATGCGAGCGCACCCAAGGCGGCAAGCGCGAGGCCGGCCCCGAGGTGACGCCACCGCTTGGATGACGAGGGTGCGGTCGTCGTCGGGACGCGCGGCGACAACGTCGGCGCTCGTTCGGCGAGCTGCGTAGCGGCGCGCAACCATTCTCGACCGGTGTCGGTCGAACGTCGCGGCGTCCACTCCCTTCCGCCTTCGTTTCGCTTCTCTCTCGAGGGAGCGATGTCCCATTCCCGTCCGGGAATAGCAGTTAGTGCGTCCATGGCGATCTCCGTTCGCGTGGCCCGCACAAACGAGGATTTTCCGATGAGAAATTCCCGCTCCCCAATGGATGCCAGCCGCCCGAAACCGCAGAGTTTCGAGAGGCCAGTACTCAACACCCTACGACCGTCTGTCAAGCGGTTGGACATTGGAGCACGCTGGGTGATCCCGCTTCTCCTGAAGTGGCGAAAGTCCACGAAATGCCACTGTGAGCGACGGAAAATTGTGGGTTTCGTCTGCACGTCTGTGAGCGTCGGCGCGCTCCGAGCGTCGGCGCGAACGGCCGCTGTGACAGGATTCGACCATGATGCCTTGCTCCTCCAGCCGACCGCCACTCCCGACCGCGAGTTTCTTCAATCGCGATGAAATCAACGGCGAGGTCTGCTGACATGTCGCACCCACGTCCATTCAGATTTGGTGTCATGGCCGCGACCGCTCCGTCCGGTGCCGAGTGGGTCGACACTGCGCGGAAGGCGGAGTCGCTCGGCTACTCGGCGCTCCTGATGCCAGACCACTTCGGGAATCAACTCGCACCGATCGCTGCGCTGTCGACAGCAGCGGCGGTCACCGAGTCGTTGCGCGTGGGCACACTCGTCTTCGCGAACGACTTCCGACATCCTTCGGTCCTCGCCAAAGAGGCCGCAACCCTCGATCTGCTCAGCGACGGGCGGCTCGAGGTCGGTGTCGGCGCAGGCTGGATGACCGACGACTATTCGTCGACCGGCATCGCCCACGACCGCGCCGGCATACGCATCGACCGGATGATCGAGTCGATCGAGGTGCTCCGCGGGCTGTGGGGTGATGGCGAGTTCTCCTTCGATGGCGACCACTACACGATCACGAACATGGACGGTCTGCCGAAACCGGTGCAGGACGGTGGTCCTCCGCTCGTCGTGGGAGGCGGAGGCAAGCGAGTGCTGTCGACAGCAGCGCGACTTGCCGACATCGTCGGCGTCAACCCGAACGTCGGCGAAGGTGTCGTGGGACCGGAAGCGATTGCCTCGATGTCGGCGGACGCAACCGAGGAAAAGCTCGGATGGGTGCGCGACGCTGCCGGCGACCGATTCGCCGACATCGAGATCAGCATCTTGAAGTTCGTCACGATCGTGACCGATGCTCGAGAAGCGGTTGCCGAGAAGGTGGGCGGCGGCATGGGAATGGACGCCGAGACGATCCTCGCGAGTCCGCACACCATGGTCGGGTCGGCCGAGCAGATCGCCGAGGAGCTCGTCGAGCAGCGCGAGCGTTGGCAGGGTTCGTACGTGACGGTGCAGTCCGACGCACTCGAGTCGTTTGCCCCCGTCGTCGCGGCGCTCGCCGGCACCTGACCCGTCGCAGGCGCTCGCGCTCGACGAGAGTGGGACCTGTGCGGTGCCGCGCGCTGACCAAACATTACGGTTACGTTACGTTGTTGCGATTACGTTACGAACGGCGGTTGGTCAATGTGGACAGCAGAACTCAATGCGCGAATGCCCGACAGGGTCGTGGACGTCGCCGGGTCGGTTGGTGAAGTCGTTGGCCGCGCGGTCGTCTGTCTGTGTGTCGTGCTCATTGCGGTGCGCATTGTTCGCCGGGTCATCCGGACGATCGACGATGTGCGCCGCAGAGAGCAGCTGCTGTTCTTCCTGCCGAAACTGGTGTGGGTCGTCGGCGCCGTTTGTGCGCTCGCGGCCGCCGGCGTCGACGTGTCGGGGATGGCCGCAGTGATGGCAACCGTCGGGTTCACCGGTGCGGTCGTGTTCACGTCGGTCGGTCAGAACCTGGTTGCCGGAACGATGATCCGGATGGACGACGTGTACCGCGAGGGTGAGGCTGTGACGATCGGCGACCTGCACGGCACGGTGGTGTATCGCACGATGCTGCGCACGGAGCTGCAGCTGCCCGATGGGTCGACCGCGTGGGTTCCCAACTCGTCGTTCCAAGACGGGCAGGTACTCAACCACAGCCGAATGGGCGGGTGGCGAATCTGCGTCGAGGTTCCGCTCGACTGTGTCACCGATCGAGCGGTCGCTCACGACGTGATGAGTGCTGTGATGGCCGACCTCACGTGGAATTGTCGCGGGAAGCGGGCCTTCGTCGCGTTCGATCACGTCGGGAGCGAAGCCATGTTCTTCAAGGCCTACGCCTGGATTCATGATCGGACCGAGGAGCCGTGGTACCGCGGGCTGTTGCTGAGCGAGATCGTCGACGCGCTCGAAGAAGCAGGGGTGTCGGTGGGGCAGACGACGAACCTGTCGCTCGGCCAGTCGCGACGACTCGCTGACACTGCATCGCCACCTCCCGACTGATCCGCGCGTTGCGGAAACGTGACGATTGGCACGCCAGTACGCGTGGTGAGTTATCGTCCGGAAATGGGACACAACCTCGGGGAGAGCGCTGTGACGCTGGCCCGAGACGCGCCCGTGGACGCGGCCCGATCGCTCGACGATGTTGACGATGCGCTGTCGCCGAGTATCGCCTTGCTGGTCGTTGCCGTCGCCGGGGCGGTGGTGGCACAGGGCGCCTTCGAAGGCCCCAGTCGATGGTTCGTCGGTGGTGTCGTCGCGCTGGTGCTGCTGACGGCCGGGCGACGCGTGCGTACTGCAACCACATCCGGCGGAGCACTGGCGCTGAGTGCCGGTGGACTCGCAATGTGGGTGCTCGTGCGCGCTGTCATGACCGACAACCTCGCCTCGGGTGGCTGGCAAGTCGCGCTCATTGCTGGTGTCGCTGTCGTGGTCGCCGCCTGTCGGCGTGCGACCACGGTGGAACTCGACACGCTCACGCTCGCGGTGGTCGCGATCGGGCTCTTCGTCGCGATGACCGGTTGGGTTGGCGCGGCGTTTCGTGTCGAGCCCTGGGTCAACCCGGGCCCGACGAGCTGGCGCGCGTCGTCGACGATCACGTACCCCAACGCCGCGGCGGCCCTCATCGTCGTGGCGTTGCTGATCGCGCTTGCTCGGGGCCGCGGGGCATCTCTGTCTCGTCTTGATGCCGCAGGATGTGCGGTGCTGTTCGCAGGTCTCGCGGCAACCCAGAGCCGCGGCGGCGCCGTCGCGTTGCTCGTCGGGCTGGTCGTCCTCGGTCTCGTCGCCGGTCTCGCTCCGGTCGCCAGAGCGACGTTGGCGCCGCTGGTCGGTGGTGCGGCGGCATTCGGCATCTCGATCTCGGCATTCGACGCGAACGGTCCGGCGCGACCGTTGCTCATGTTCGTCGGTCTCGGCGTCGGCGTGAGTCTCGCAGTGGGAATTGCGTCGCTGCCGCGCCGTGTGGCGGCGTTGCTGTGGCTGCCGGTCGCCGCAGCTCCCGTGGTGTTGTGGACGGTGCGTGGCCGCTTGGCTGACGCCGCATCCGATCGGTTCAGTACAGCGTCCGGTGACCGTGGCGGTACGACGCGGGCGGCTCTGGAGTTGTTCCAAGACCACCCGATCGGTGGCCTCGGACCGGGCAATCTCAACTTGGTGTGGAAATCAGGTGACCGCCTCGTCACCACGGGCCTCGTGCACAACGAGTACCTCCAGGTTCTCGCCGAACTGGGCGCGGTCGGCGCACTGTTGCTCGCGGGCTGCTTCGTCATCGCGATCCGAATGGTCGTGTCGAGCCGACTGCCGTCGCCGAGCGCGTCGTGGTGCGGTGGCGCCGCTGCGCTGGCGGCACTCGCCGCGCACTCGGCCCTCGACTTTCTCTGGCACATTCCCGTCGTCCCGCTCGTCGCCGCCGTTGTCTTCGGCGTCGTTGCGTCGGGGCGACGAGTCGACGTGACCACACGTGACGCGACTGAACAGATTCGAGCAACAACCACAATCGATGCGCATCCCGCGGTCGACCAACTGAAGGGGAACATGCTGTGAACAAGGCACGCAAGATGTTGACCGCGGCACTGGCCGCCGGGGCGCTCGCCGCCTCCACCATTCCAATTCACGACGCTGTCGCGGGTTCATCGCCACCGAGTGATGTGTTCGAATACACCACCGCGAAGAACGTGCGACGCATCGCGGGTGGGGTCGGCGCACGCGTCGTCTTCCGTGTGACCTGCGCACCCGGCAACATCATCTTGGAACAGAGCCTTGAGATCCGCCAGGCATACCCGGACGGTCGCATCGCTCGGGGTTTCGGGTTCATCTTCCCAGTTGCGACCGACTGCAACGGTGAAGAACAGCGAGTGCCGGCCACCGTGTTTGCCGACAACCTCGCGTTCCTCGAAGGACCGGCGTTGGTGACGAGCAGGATGTTCGTGTGCAACGACAACTTCTTCGAGTGCCAGAACTACACCGACGCAACGGAGGTCGAGATCAGTGATCCGCCGCCGCCTCGTTCGGTGATCCATCCGATCGGGGCGCTCGTTGTCGAAGGGGACGAAGGCTCGACGACCGCCGACGTGGTCGTGCGTCTGAATCGGCCATCGGCCGAGCCGGTGACCATCGACTGGGAGACCGTCGCTGGCCCGCCGGATTCGGGGGTGGCCGAGCCGGGAGTCGATTTCGAGTCGGGGTCCGGAACACTCACCTTCGCCCCCGGCGAGACCGAGCAGACCATTCCGCTCGAAGTGTTCGGTGACACTGAGGTCGAAGCGCCGCTGCTCTATGGCGAGTGGGGCTTGATCGCCTTCTCGAACCCGTCGGCGAACGCAGTGCTCGATACCACCTCGTTCTTCGGTTTCGGTGCCGTGATCATCCTCGACGACGACGTTGATGATGTCATCATCGTCGGCTGATCGATGACTGGCGAAACGCTCTCAGAACGCAATAAGGCGACCGTCCAGACCATGTGGACGGCTCTGAGCGAATTCGACTTCGACACGCTGAAGAGCTGCCTGCATCCGGACGTGCACTACGAAGACGTGCCCGCCCCGGATGCAGGTGCCGTGGGTCCCGACAACGTGGTCGCTCGACTCTCGGTTGCGTGGGATCACATCACCGAACAGGTGCAGACCACGCATCGCATCGCAGCCGACGGCAACGTCGTGTTTCTCGATCACACCGAGAAGTGGATCTTCACGACCGGTGAGTCCGTGGAGCACCGCTTTGCGACCATGCATGAACTGCAAGACGGCAAGATCATCAAGTGGAGTGACTTCTGGGACTTCAACAAGTTCGTCTCGCAGTTTCCCGACTGGTTCATCGAGGTGATGGCGAAGCACGCCGGCGCTGACTTCAGCGAGTAAACGCGCGCGACAGAAGAGGTCGCGTCGAGCAGGATTCGCTAAAACGAGCGCGCGCTCGTTTTAATGGCGTCATGAGTTCTTCGCATGGTTCACGTCGTCAGCGCGTCTTCGTCGCCGCGCTGTCGATGGCGTTCGCAACGGTTGCCCTCTCTACCGATCACGTGTCTGCCGACATCGGGGCGACTGTGCCGTCGGTGTCGATCACCGCTGCGTCGATCCGCAGCGGGGTCGAACAGTTGACGGTGACCGATTTGCCGGCCAACACCAAGGTCACCGCGACCAACCACGTCGGGTCGACCTTTGGTCGCACCGACCACAACGGTGCGCTGGTGCTGCGCAATCTGGACCCGGGCGACTATGGCGTCGCGGTGTTTGGTACCGACGACGTCACCGTCGCGCGGGTGATGTCCCGCGAGGAATCGCTGCCGGACCAGTCGTTCTACGACAACCAGACGCTCACCGAGGGCTACCAGTACATCGAGATGCGCGACGGAACGACCCTCGCCGCGAACGTCTTTCTGCCGCCAGGTGACGGACCGTTTGTCACCGTGATCGAGTATTCCGGGTACAGCCCAGCACGACCGGGCGACAACTTCATCGACGTGATCGCCGGACTCGGCATCGACCCGCTTCCGCTGTGCGCGGGCACGCCGATCATCTGCAACGCACCGAATCAGTCAGGCAGTCTGTTCGCCTACGCCAACGACTTCGCCGTGGTCGCTGTCAACATGCGCGGCACCGGCTGTTCCGGCGGAGCGTTCGACTATTTCGACACCGCGCAACGCCTCGACGGATACGACATCGTGGAGACCGTTGCGGCCCAGAGTTGGGTGAAGAACAGCCAGGTCGGCATGGTCGGGCTGTCGTACCCCGGCATCAGCCAGTTGTTCGTGGCTGCGGAGCAACCTCCGGGCCTGGCCGCCATTGCGCCGTTCTCCGTGTTCGACGACGTCGCCCGCGACGTGGTCGCACCTGGCGGTGTGTTCAACAACGGCTTCGCGGGCGCCTACAGCGCATCGATCGACGCGGCGACTCGGCCGTACGGGCAAGGGTGGGAGCGATCGCTCGTCGACGCCGGTGACACCGTGTGCGAGGAGAACCAACTCCTGCGCGGTCAGAACGTCAACCTGCTCGACACCGCGCAATCCGCTCGGTACTACCCACCGGAGCTCGCCGATCCATTGCACGTCGAGACGTTTGCCGACCGTATCGAGGTGCCCGTGTTGCTCGCAGGGGCGTGGCAAGACGGCCAGATCAGTTCGGGTGGTCTCGATCTCGCCGACGAGTTCGTCAACTCACCGTTCGTCAAGGTCGTGGTCTCGAACGGCAGCCACGCCGATCCCTGGGCACTCGAGACGTTGGTGCTGTGGAAAGACTTCCTCGACATCTATGTCGGCGGCGAACAACGTCCGATTCCGCCGCTCATCGCGGGCTTCTTCCCGACGCTGCTCGACGACGGACTGTTCAAGACCGTCGCGCCGCTCCCGGAACGCCCCTTGATCGAAGGTACGCCCGAAGAGCAACGAGCGATCTTCGAAGCCGAGCCGCGGGTCACCTACTTCTTCGAACGTGGCGGTCAGGCGGACAACCCGGGTGCACCGATCGCTCGTCATACGCACACCGCCGACACCTGGCTCTCGGCGAACGACGAGACCGAGACGCTCTTCCTCGGCCCCGATGGCACGTTGAGCGCGTCGGCGCCGGCACGCCCCAACGGGTCAACCGTCACGGACCCCGCCGACGCGGGGACGAGCTTCCGACTCGACCCCGATCTCGCCGACGTGACCACGTTGCCGGGCAACACGAACCCGACCACGTCGGTGCCGTTCGAAGCGCTGCCGCCTTACGAGTGGTTGCCGACGCCCGAAGAGAGCGTGGCCGCGTTTGTGAGCGAACCGCTCGCCGACGACATCGTGTGGCTGGGTGATGCCGCCGCCAACCTGTGGATTCGATCCTCCACCGACATGGCCGACGTGTCGGTGACCGTGAGTGAAATTCGTCCCGATGGCAGTGAGCTCTACATCCAGTCGGGGTTCGTACGCGGCGAGTTGCGGGCGCCCGGCCCCGACGCGACGACGACCGACCCCGATCAACGTGGACTCGAGGTCGACGCCTCGCCGTTGCCGGTCGACGAATGGGTTGAGCTGTCGATTCCGGTCAATCTGACGGGTCATATCTTCCGGGCGGGAAGCTCCATTCGCATCGGGTTCCACACACCCGGTGGCGACCGTCCGATCTGGACGTTCGGCATCGATCCGGTTCCGGACGGCGCGACGATCGAGATCGGCCACAGCGCCGACCACCCGTCGAGCTTCACGATGGCGACCGACAGCAGTGTGAACGGATATCCCGCGGACCCGCCCGTGTGCCCTGGTACTCGTGGTCAGCCGTGCCGACTGTCGGCGCCTGAGGCGCCGGTGAGTGTGCTCCCAATCGGCGCGCTCGTGACCGAAGCAGACAGCGGCTCGGTGATCGCCGACGTTGTCGTGCGCCTCGACGCACCGGCGAGCGAGCCCGTCACCATCGACTGGGCGACCGTTGACGGTGCGGTCGATCTCGGAATCGCCGAGGCGGGCGTCGACTTCGCGGCATCATCAGGGACACTCACGTTTGCCCCTGGAGAAACCGAGCGGACGATCCCGATCGAGGTGTTCGGGGATCTCGACGCCGAAGTGCCGCTGCTCTATGGCGAATGGGGCCTGGTCGCGTTCTCGAACCCGTCGTCGAATGCGGTGCTCGACACCGAGCCGTTCTTCGGGTTTGCAGCCGTCGTCATCGTCGACGACGACAGCTGACTCCTGGTCAGATCGAGATGCCGCGCTCGAGCACGTCGAGGAGCGCCGCGCCCACGCGTTCGTGGCTCGTCACATAGGTGTCTTGGCCCGCACGAATCGACATGGCGTCACGGATCATGTCGAGCAGTTCCACCAAGGCGTCTGCGTCGACTGCGTCGTTGATCTGGCCCGACCGCTGTGCGTCGACGACGGTCGGTGCAATCGTGCTGACGACGAACCGGTTGTAGCTCGTGACGGCGTCGGCTGCGTCGGACTCGGGTTCTGCATCGAGACGGAGCAGTGTTGATTGTCGTCGTTCTGACTGCGCATCGACCGTGTCGACGACGAGCGTCTGGACGAGCTCGCGGAGGCCGTCGTTGTCGGAAAGGTCGAGTGCGCTGACCACGCCGTCCCAGTCTTCCAGGGCGATCCGTTCCGACGCCGCGGCGGTGAGCGCGGCCGCGTTCGGGAAGTAGTTGTAGATCGTGCCCGCAGACACCCCTGCTGCGTCCTGGACCGCACGGGTGGTGGTGGCGCGAACGCCGTGCTCGCGGACGTGTTGTACCGCGGCGGCGAGGATCCTCGAGCGGACTTCGGAGCGGTGTTCGTCGCTGACTACCGGCATGGCGCAGAGCCTAGAGCGCGGTCTCGTGTCACTTCTCGAGTGTGCGTTCGTGGGCGTGCCGCCTACTGTCGGAGCATGACCCCAGATCTCGAAGTCTCACGCGACATCGCTGCGTCGCCCGCCGTGGTGTATTCGGCGCTCGTCGACATCACCCGAATGGGCGAATGGTCGCCCGAGACCATTCGAGCCGAGTGGAACGAAGGATTCGACGAGGCCGCGGTCGGGGCAACGTTCACCGGACACAATCGCAACGGCGACAAGGAGTGGACGACCGAGGCGGAGATCGTCGAACTGGTACCCGACGCCCGCTTCTTCTTCGACTGCAACTTTCACGGCTTCGTGTTCGCCAAGTGGGGATACGGGATCGAGCCCACCGACGACGGGTGCCGTGTCACCGAATACAGCCAAGACCTTCGTCCGCCCGAAGCGCAGAAGGTGAGCATGTCGATGTCGGGCGTTGCCGACCGGATGACGCACAACCGCGCAGGAATGGAAGCCACCCTCGAGCGGCTCGCCGCTGCGTTGGAGTGATCATGAGCGAACCACAACCATCGCGATCCGGCGAGAGGCCCGATGTGTTCGCCGTGCCGATCATCGACGTGTCGCGCTGGGACGACGGCGAGGCGGGGGAGCGTGATGCGATCGCACGAGCCGTCGACGACGCGTGTCGATCGGTCGGATTCATGCAGATCACCGGGCACGCGATACCGGAGGACGTCATCGATCGGTTCGCCTCCGCAATGGATGAGTTCTTTGGTCTGCCCGACGACCACAAGCTCGCAACGCGGTCCCCTCGAGCGTCGATCAACCGCGGATACAGCGCGCCGAAGACCGAACGACTCAGCTACAGCCTGGGCGTCGACTCGCCCGCTGACATGTTCGAAGCCTTCAACGTCGGAGCGTCAATCGACGACTTCCCGGATCTCGCTTTGGATCCCGACGTGTACGCCCGCAACATCTGGCCGACCGATGCGCCGCACTTCCGTGCTGCGGTCGACGAGTGGTTCATGCACGCCGGTCGTCTCGCTCGTCGGATGACCTCCGTGTTCGCTCACGCGCTCGGCATTGCCGACGACTTCTTCGCGTCGCGGACCGACCACTCGATCGATGTGCTGCGGATGGTGAACTATGCCCTGCCGCCGGGAACAGAACTCGAGCCTGAGCAACTCGGTATGGGCGCGCACACCGACTACGGCATCTGCACTGTGCTCTGGGCTGATGCGGTACCGGGCCTTGAAATTCTCGGGCCAGATGGAACCTGGCGCAGCGTGCTGCCGGCCCCCGGAGCACTGCTGATCAACCTCGGCGATCTGCTCAGCAGGTGGACGAACGATCGGTATCTGTCGACGATGCATCGGGTGGTGCCGCCCACCGATGTCGACGGTCGTTCGATGCGTCGGCGCTCGGCTGCGTTCTTTCACGACGGCAACGCCGACGCCACGATCTCGACCATCGACTCGTGTCGCGATGCGGGCGGCGGTACGGGATATGCCGACGTGACGGTCGCCGAACACCTGGCACAAAAGCTCGCCGGCTCACGCGGGCTCGAACTCAACGAGCACGCGGGTCGCGAAGCCGCACGCATCGAAGCACCGCCGTCAACGAGCGACACCTGACGATCAATCGGACGTGTTCCAGCGCTCCTGGAGCGTGGAGAACACACCTTGATCCCACGAGAACTCGACCATGTTGCCGTCGGGGTCGCGCAGCATCGTGATGTAGCCGATTGGCTGCGGAAGCATCGTGGGTGCCATGTCGAGGCAGCCGGCGGCCTTGCCCCGCTCGGCAATCGCGTCGACGTCGTCCTTGTTCGGCAACTCGATGCCGAAGTGAGCGAACGGTGCCAGCGTTGCGATCGGAGCGTCGGCGAACGGATCGGTCGCGGCAAAGAACTGGGCGAGCACGAGGATGAACGGATTGTTCGTTTCGCCGGGCATGCCGAGCCAGGCGCCGTAGCCCATGTCGTCCTCGCGCCGATCGATCAGCGCGAGTGGCGTGAACTCGCCGTACCAGGCGATCGTTGCATCGATGTCGCGGACGCGCAACGCGATGTGAGTCCAGCGCGCCGCTGTCGGATGCGTATTGGTTGCGTCGCTCACAGCCTCGACCGTACGGCGTGTTCGGGCGGTGTGCCCAGCCGGCGTTCGCCGCGCTCAGATGCGTGTCGCGATCACCAGCGTGGTCATCTCGTCGATGAGCGGCTCGCTGCTCAGGGTTTGGAAACCGGCAGCATCGAGCATCGACGACACGGTGTGCGCTGAGCGCGAGGTGTGCTGTGGAACGAAAACCGCGTGCTGCAGCGACCACGCTGTGGCCTCAGCGGCCAGTTCCGGCGCGCCGGCTCGGGCTGCTTCGCTCAAGCTCATCTGCTGAGTATTGCCACTGCCGGACTACGTTCGGCTCATGAGCCAGACCGGTCGGTGTTTGTGTGGATCCGTGAGCTTCGAGTTGCTTGGCGACGTGATCGCCACGGCCGTTTGTCATTGCGATCACTGTCAACGTCAGAGCGGCGGGGCCTTTTCCGTGAATCTTGTCGTGCACGAGAGCCAACTCGCTGTTACGGGAGATCTCGCCGTGTACGAGGAGCGAGGTGAGCGTGGCGACGACGTGTACGTCCTGCGCAAGTTCTGCGGATCGTGCGGGTCACCGATCGTGTCGGCGCTCGCGAAGACCGAGGGAATCGTGGCGGTCAAGGCCGGGGTACTCGACGACAAGTCAGCGGTGTCGCCGACGGTCGAAGCATGGTGCGAGCACAAGCAGCCGTGGGTCGATCTCGGCGAGATGGCCGTGTCGATGGATCGGGAGTAGATATCCCGTGGACGTGCAGCCCATCGATCTCGCCGAAGGCCTGGCCTTCGCTGCCGAGGTACGTAGTGGAACCCTCATCACCCTGCGTCGTGACGGCCGCCCGCAGTCGTCTGACGTCCACCATGCCGTCGAAGGCGGAACGATCGTGTTCTCGGTGTTGCCGGATCGGGCCAAGGTGTACAACGTCGAACGTGATTCGCGGGTGGTGTACCACCTCTCCCACGAAGGGAGCTACCTCAGCTTTGACGGCACCGCGGCCGTGAGCCCGATCGCCACCGAGACGCATGGACCTGCCATGGACACGCTGATCGCGGCGTTCCGGGCTGTTGCTCGCAAGGAACACCCAGACTGGGACGAATTTCGCGAGGCAATGGTGCGAGAGCGGCGCCGGGTCATCACGGTCACGCCGACCAGCGTCATCGGATTGATCCGTCCCATTTGGCGCTGACGTCGCGCGCCTGATCAGGCGCCGGCGACGAGTCTCACTGGTGCGGGGCGGGGTATGCATCGCCCGTTGGTGGATGGGCGAACGGGTCGTGTGACGAGTCGACCTGGTTGGGCGGATGCGGGTCGATCGAGCGCACGATCGCTGCCGCGGCGAGCAGCAACAACGTGCCGAAGATCGCGCCGCCGACGATGTCGGTGAACCAATGCTGATTCAGCCGGAACCGGGCAAATGCCTCGATCAAGCCGAGCATCGCCACGCATGCGTACAACGCGCGTGCTGGAAGCTCAGCGAGGCCCGCGTACCGCACGACGAAGAACGCGATCAGACCGAAGATCAGCACCACTCGCGTCACGCCACCGGATGGGTATCCACCGATTTCGCCGTTGGCCAATGTCATGACGCCTTGCTCGCGGTCGACGATTCGAGCAAGGACCAGTTGAAACGCCCGCGCAACGATCCATGCTGCGGGCATGGCGATGAGTGGGAGGAGCCACTTCCAACCGCGACGTGCGAACCAGACAGCAAGGCCGACGCCGCCGACCGCAGCCACGACTTGTGTCTGACGCCCGTTCCCCATCTTCGTGACGGTGAGGAGCACATCGGTCAGCGAATTCGTTCCCGCGTCGTTCACGCGGTCGTAGAGGGGCACGTCGATCACGTTGTGCAGACTCTTCGCCAAGAAGCCGGTGAGGAGAGCGACTGCGTTCGCTACCGCAAGTCCGACAGCCGCTGTGGAGGCGCCCGCCACCCAACGGTTGGGTTGGCGAGCGACGTCGGCGCTGACTTCTGTCGCCGGGTCAGCCACGGGCGACACAGTACTCCCGCTCCGTTGGGTGAGGCGAGCGTATGAAACGCGATCGGTGAATACCGTCGCGATCGAACTCCGGACGAGCGCGCTCGGCGTCGAGCTCGTCGGACGGTTCGTGAGCGTGCGTTGATGGCTACGGTCGGTGAATGGATCGGATCGAGATCGAGATCAAACTGAACCGCGATCGTGCGTGGCTTCTCGAGCGCCTCGGCTCGATGCCGGCCGACGAGCTGTCGTTGCCGCGAACGTTCAGCGAGCACGACCCCGAGAGCCGATGGTCGTTCGCCGATCACTTCGTCCACACCACGCTGATCGAGCAGAACTGGAACGCCATGTTCCGGCGTCACGTGTCGGGTGACCAGGGGCTCGAACCCCGGCTTCGGAGCGATGGGTCGCACCAATCGATGGACGAGATCATGGCGTCCATTCACTCGTGGACCGAAGAGTGGAAGGCGGAGCACAGCGGCAAGCCGTTCGTCGAGTTGGTTCGTATCGGACAGGCTGTTCGCGCCGACACCCTGGCGTTGCTCGCCGAATTGTCGGATGAAGATCTCGCTTCGAAGATTCCGGGTGCTCCGTGGGCCGATGGCACCGTCGGCGGGATCATGGCGGCCAACGCCGACCACGGGCGTATGCACTACGGCTGGGCCGAAGCTGACCCGGTCTCAGCCGCCGACGGGACAAGGGGAACCGCATGAGTCCGGGCGCGAAGCAGCCCGAGCGGATCGAGAACTCCGTTGACTGGTTCGCCTCCAACGCCACCGGCGGAGGTGCCACGTCGTTACCGTTTCGTGAGGTGGCCGCGGGGATGTGGCTCCAAGACATCCAATACGGCACGGGCAACGCGCTGACCGCCGACATCGGCGGGGCCCTGCTGCAAGTCGACACCGGCATCGCGCCACACCATGCGAAGGGGATGATTGCCAACGTTCGTGGTGTCACCGACGCACCGGTCTCGACGATCGTCTACAGCCACGGGCACACGGCGTACAACCACGGCGTCGAAGTATGGATCGCCGAGAGCGAGCGGCGCGGTGACCCGCGCCCGACGGTCGTTGCCCATCGCAACGTGCTGCACCGGCTCCAGCGTTACCGCGAGACGCAGGAGTATCTCGAACGGGTCACCGAGTGGCAATTCGGGTTTCCGACCGAATCGATCGTCGGCACGCAGATGTTCGAAGTGCTCGTCGACCCCGACGTCACCTACATCGACGAGCTCGAACTCGACACGGCCGGCCGTCGCGTCACCTTGATCCACTGCCATGCCGAAACCGACGACGGAACGGGGCTGTGGTTCCCTGACGACCGCATTCTCTACGGGGGCAACGCGACGATCGGGAGTTTCCCCAACATCGGCTCACCGCTGCGGTCACCGCGCGACCCGCGAGCTTGGGCGGACCAGCTCGACACCTATCTTCAGTTTCCTGCCGAGATCCTCATCCGCGAGTACGGCCCCGAGGTGCATGGCGCCGACGCGATTCGCGACATGCTCACGACCGTACGCGACGCATTGCGCTACCTGCGCTCGGAGACCATCGAGCGCATGAATGCCGGCATGGTGATCGAAGACGTCGTCAACGACATCGACTACCCCGACGAATACGCCAACTCCCCGTGGATGCCGCAGAGCTACGGCTGCGCCGAGTACGTCATCCGCGAAGTGTGGCGCATCGAAGCGGGATGGTGGGACCGCAACATCACCTCGGTGCATCCCGCCCCGGTAGCGGCCAGCACGACCGCGGTGCTCGATGCCATCGCCGACAAGCAGGCGGTGCTCGATGCGGCCAGAGCTCACCTGGCGAACGGCGAGGCGCAGCTCGGGTTGCACGTGATCGACTTGCTGGCCATGGCGACGGTCGACACCCCCGAGGTTCGCGAGGCGCGCGAGGTCAAACAGGCGCTCGCCGCCGCACTTGCTGAGAACAGCCCGACCTACATGTCGGAGAACTACTACCGAGCAGTCGCGGCCGGTCACCCGGCCCGGTGAACCGCTGACCCTGCGTCTGCGGGCGCCATCGGCGAGCAGCGTCGGGCAGGTTCCGGTTCCGATCGTGATCCGCAGCCAGAGCGTGACAAGACTGGTCTGGTGATCACGCGCACGTTCGGCAACCGCGGCGGCTACCTACACGTGCTCGACGCCGAGGTTCCCGCTGCGTCCAGTGCACTGCAGGCAGACGGATTCGCGATGGTCGAGGGAGTGTTCTCCGCCGAGCAGGTCGCGGTACTTGCGGCGGAGCTGAACGATCTCTTCGACTCGACGCAGCCAGATGTGCGGGTCGCCGACGCACCCAAGGACGACTACGTCGACTTCCGGTACGGGGCTTTCAACCACAGCCCCGCAGCGCAAGCGGCGCTCGGCCACCGAGGCGTCCTCGACGTCGTCGAACCGTTGCTCGGTGAGGACTGTCACGCGATCTCGAACACGGCCTGGCGCAACCGGGCCTTCCACACGCGATCGATGTCGGAGGGTCGCAACCCGTGGCACATCGACGCCGGACCTCATGTTCCGCGACCCGCTGACGTGCCGTGGGACGACCGGATTCCTTATCCCGTTTTTGCGATCGGTTGTCACATCTTGTTGCGCGATGCCAGCGTCGACTCGGGGCCCACCGGCTTCATCCCGCGCAGTCACACGTCGGGTCGAATCCCGCCCAAGCCGGATGAGCACGGCATGATCTCTTACCAGGGTGCGGGTCCCGCCGTGCCGCTCGGCCAGGCGGGCGACGTGGTGTTCTTCGTGTCCGACGTCTGGCATCGGCGTATGCCGACCGGTCCGGGCGACGACGGTCGATTCTTCTTGCAGGTGCACTACGGACGTCGCGACATCGCGCAGCGGGTTCGACCGACTGGGGTCGTCAATCACGTGAGCGAGCAAGCACGCGAACGTGCGGTCACTGCTCGAGACAAGACCGTGATCGGCCTTCACCTGCCGGGGTTCTACGACGGTTGACTCGTGGGCTGTTCTGCCTTGGTGACGCGCAGGTGCAGCGCGAGTGTGCCGAGCATGATTCCGGGCTGATGGAGCCAGTCGTTGCCCTCGCCGTATTCGATCGACTCGATTCGGTCGAGTAGCACTCCCCACGCGATCTGCTGTTCGAGACGTGAGAGCGTCGCGCCGGGGCACACGCGCGGGCCTGTCGAGAAGGTGAGGTGGCGCGTGACCGCCGCTCGGTCGACGTCGAGGTCGAACGGGCACGAAAATTCCTCTGCGTCGACGTTGGCCGCGCCGAAGCGCAGGTGCAGCAACGATTCTGCCGGTACCTCGACGCCCTGGAACACCTCGTCGTGCGCGGTCACGCGAGTCGACAATCCGTGCGTGGGCGACCGCATGCGCATCGCTTCTTCGACGAAGCCACGGAGCTTCGATCGATCGGCGCGCAGTGTTTCGAACGTGCCCGGATGCTCGCACAGCAGTTGTGCCTGTTCTTCGAGCGCGTACTGCGTTGTTTCGAGGCCGCCGATGATCATCGCGTGGACGATGCCAGCGATCTCGAGGTCGGTGAGCTTGCGGTCGAGCGCCTCGTAGTGGACGCCACACAAGAAGCTGACCATGTCGTCCTGGGGTTGCTGTCGCTTCGCGGTGACGTGTTCGTAGATGTAGTCCTGAAACCCGTCGAGGCGTTCGAGCATGTCGGCGGTTTGTTCTGGTGTGAGCTCGTGCCGCAGCCCGGTCCCGTGAACGAACGGTGTGACAACAGCATCGCCCCACGCCGCGAGTCGAGGAATGTCGGCGCTCGGGAAGCCCAGGATGCTGGCCATGACGCGTTGAGGGAGCGGCCGAGCGAACTGGCTGATGAATTCGATTTGTCCTGGCTGATGCTCGATCCACTCGTCGACCAGTTCGTTTGCATGGCGAGTGATCATCTCGCGGTGCCGGAGCGCCCCGGGCCCCACCCAGGGGTCGGTGAGTTCTCGGCGGTGCTGGAAGTACAGCTGTTGCGTCGGCCGAAGCGACAACATCGACGCGGTCATCAGATTGCGCTGGCTCGCGTAGGCCTCCTCGGGTGTGAGTCCTTGTGCAGCGAGTTGTCCCAGCCGTTTGGTCGTCAAACTGAGGAAGCGGTCGGGGTCGCGGACCACCCGCGCCACGTCGGCGTGCTTGGTGAGAACGAATGCGTCGGAGCCGACCGTGAGTCCGCCGCCGTCGATGCGCAACACCGGAGCGTCGCGGTGGAGGATCTCATAAGACTCGTACCAGTGTTCCTGAGCGCCGTCGCCGAAAAGGTCAACGTCGTCGAGGGTCGACGGGCACGCCATCGGGCTCAGCTCGTGGTTCACGTGCTTGGAGTACGACATGTGCGACACCTCGGTGGTCACGGCGGCTTGACCTGACCAGACCTATCAGGTCGACGGTCGAGAGTTCACTGTCGTACGACTACATCGGCGCGTTCGCGCGAGGACTTGAGGAATTTCTTGAGATTCTTTTTCGTGTCGGTGCCGACCGACGAATACTCAGATGATGATCTGGACGGGAGCCGTCTTGAAGCTCTCGTTGCCGGCGGCGTCGAGCGCTTGGATCTGGTACCAGTGCGAACCCGCCGCCGGCGTCGGGATGACAGCGGTCGTGTCGACAACGCGGTCGATCTCGACGTTGTTGCGGTAGACCACGTACTCCGTGACGGCGACGTTGTCGGTGGACGCGGTCCAGGTGAGGGTGACGTCGCCGTTGGCTTCGATCACGCCGGTGAGATCCTGCGGCACCGATGGGCGAGTCACATCGATCGTCGGGATGTTGATCTGCAGTGACGGGGTCTTGAGGCTCTCGTTGCCGGCGGCGTCGAGCGCTTGGATTTGGTACCAGTGCGAACCGGGTGCAGGTGTGGGGATGACGGCGGTGGGGTCGACGACGCGGCTGATCTCCACTCCGTTGCGGAGCACGATGTATTCGGTGACGGCGATGTTGTCGGTGGAGGCGGTCCAGGTGAGGGTGACGTCGCCGTTGGTTTCGATGACGCCGGTGAGATCCTGCGGTACGGACGGTCGTGTGGTGTCGGGTGCGGCGATGTCGATGCGCAG
>CALICC010000295.1 GCA_938049325.1 uncultured Ilumatobacter sp.
GCCCATCTCCGGTCCGGCGTCGAACAGCTCCAACGGTTTCGCCGCTACCCGGGTGCGGTCGAGATGGCTGCCGAAGTCGGCAGGGCCGCAGCATTCGACCTGTCGCTGGTTGCCCCGAAGTTGCCGCCGTTCGAGTGCCCGGCCGGTGCCGACGGCCGCCCCATCTCGGAGATGGAGTTTCTCCGCCAGATCGTGACCGAAGGTGCAGGCCGCAGGTACGGCGGTCGGCCGGAGGTCGCTTCAGCAGCGAACGGGCACGTCGTGGAAGACCTGTCGCTGCGCGCTCGAGCGTGGAAGACGATCGATCACGAACTCGCGCTGATCGAGCAACTCGACTTCGCCGGCTACTTCCTGATCGTGTGGGATCTCGTCGAGTTCTGCCGACGCTCCAACATCTACTGCCAAGGGCGAGGAAGCGCCGCGAACTCGGCTGTGTGTTACGCCCTCGGGGTTACCGCAGCCGATGCGGTTTCGCTTGGGTTGCTGTTCGAGCGGTTTCTCTCGCCCGAGCGCGACGGTCCACCCGACATCGACATCGACATCGAGTCGGACCGGCGAGAAGAAGTGATCCAGTACGTCTACGCCACCTACGGTCGCCATCACACGGCGCAGGTCGCCAACGTGATCACCTACCGGTCGCGCTCGTCGATCCGAGACATGGCCAAGGCACTCGGCTACGAACCAGGCCAACAGGACGCATGGTCGAAAGAAGTCGACGCATGGGGCAACGTCGGCGCCACCGCCGAGCAAGACGACTGCACCATTCCGGCCAGCGTGCTCGACCTCGCGGCTCAGGTCGAAGATGCACCGCGCCACCTCGGTATTCACTCGGGTGGGATGGTCATCTGCGACCGACCGGTGGTGGAGGTGTGTCCAGTCGAATGGGGGCGGATGGAGAAGCGGTCGGTGCTGCAGTGGGACAAAGACGACTGTGCGGCGACCGGCTTGGTGAAGTTCGATCTGCTCGGCCTCGGGATGCTCTCGGCCCTCCACTATGCGGTCGACCTGGTCAAGGAGCACCGTGGTTACGACATCGACCTGGCCACCATCCCGCAAGACGACGACGTGTATGCGATGTTGTGCCGAGCCGACACGGTGGGTGTGTTCCAGATCGAGTCTCGGGCGCAGATGGCGACGCTGCCGCGGTTGCGCCCGCGTAAGTTCTACGACCTGGTCGTCGAAGTGGCGTTGATCCGGCCAGGTCCGATCCAAGGCGGGTCGGTGCATCCGTACATTCGGCGTCGAAATGGGCAGGAGCCGATCACCTATCTGCATCCGTTGCTCGAGAACTCGCTCGCCAAAACGCTCGGCGTGCCCTTGTTCCAGGAGCAGATGATGCAGATGGCGATCGACATCGCTGGGTTCTCGCCGGCCGAGTCCGATGAGCTGCGTCAGGCAATGGGGTCGAAACGGTCAGCCCGACGGATGGAGGCGCTCAAGCAACGGCTCTACGCCGGGATGAAGGAGAACGGCATCACCGGTGACATCGCCGACGAACTCTTCATCAAGCTGAAGGCGTTCGCGAACTACGGGTTTCCCGAATCGCATTCGGTGAGCTTCGCCTACCTGGTCTATGCCTCCAGCTGGATCAAGCACTACGAACCGGCGGCGTTTTGTGCCGCGCTACTCAACGCGCAGCCGATGGGGTTCTGGTCGCCGCACACGCTGGTGCAAGACGCGCGCCGGCATGGCGTGATCGTGTTGACGCCTGACCTCAACGCCTCGGGATCTGGGGCGACGCTGGAGCCGTGCGCCGGGTCGCTCGGGTCGACGGCACGTCCGGTGTCGCACGGCTTCGCCACGGCACCATCGGTCGAACAATCGCTCAGCGAGGGATTGGCGGTGCGCCTCGGGCTGGGGTCGATCCGATCGATCGGTTCGGAGTTGGCCGACGAGATCGAAGCCGAACGCAAACGGGGCGGACTGTTCTCCGACACCGAAGACTTGGTCCGCCGTGTGCCGTTGCTGACCCTCGGCAACCTCGAGGCAATGGCAACCGCCGGCGTGTTCGAGGAGTGTTTCGGACTCGACCGTCGTGAGGCGCTGTGGACCGTGGGTGCAACGGCACAGTCGCGGCCGGGTCGTCTGGAAGGTGTGGTGACCGGTGCCGATGCGCCGCGGCTCCCTGGGATGACGCCGGTTGAAGTGGCGGTCGCCGATCTCTGGGCAACCGGCGTATCGCCCGAGGGCCACCCGACCGTCTTCGTGCGCAGGGAGTTGAGCAAGCTCGGAGTGTTGGCCTCGAAGGATCTGTGGGACGCCGAGCCGACCACGACCGTGCGAGTTGCTGGCGTGGTGACACACCGTCAACGACCGATGACGGCGCAGGGAACCACGTTCCTCAACCTCGAAGATGAGTTCGGCTTGATCAACGTGGTGGTGTCGAAAGGATGCTGGGTGCGCTTTCGCAAGGTGGCCCGAGGAGCGCCGGCCATGCTGATCCGCGGTCGCCTCGAACGGGCTGAAGGTGTGATCAACATCGTGGCCGAGCACCTTGCTCCGCTCCCGCTCCCCGGCAAGACCGCCAGCCGCGACTTCCGCTGACTGAGTCCTTTTGGTTCCGGCACCCGCGCTACCCAGTC
>CALICC010000296.1 GCA_938049325.1 uncultured Ilumatobacter sp.
CACCTGGGCCGTACTGGGCGGGAGCGGCGCGCCCGTGGTTGGCTCGTTCGAGACAAACGATGACTTCGCCCGCGATGCGCGACGTTTTGCCCAGACGGACCATCTCGGCATTGCGCTGACGCAAACGCTCGATCAACACACCGCGCCGACCGACGACGATCTCCGCGTCGAGAGTGAACGGTGGGCCGAGGCAATCGAGCGCGCCGTCGATCTCGCCGACGGCAAGACGGTCCTCGTGACGGAGTTCGCGCCGCGCCACGACGACGCCGACGTCGCCGGCTTGCTCGTCGAGCGATTCGTCGACGTCGCCGACGGGGCTGGCCAGATCAGCGTCGCGTTTCTCGACCCGGCGATTTCGGGACCGGAGGCGCCGCACGGCTTGTTCGACACGAGCCGAGTACCGCGACCGGCAGTCGACGCCTACCTCGGTAACGAATCCGAGTAAGCGCCGACCACGGCCTGGTTTGCCACCATCTTCCCTACCGCAAAACGTTGAGCTCGCTCAGACTGCGAGACCGAGACGGCGCCACAGCCGAGCGGAGCGCTTCGAGATCAAGCCGCACTCCGACAGAAGTCGTCGCACCTTGGCCAACGACTCGTCGACACGCTGCTGCTGCTCCGGACTCTTGCGCACATGATCGACGACGTCGCGCGGGACGTGGTGTTCCTTGACGACGTGCGGCGGGAGCCCCATCATCAAGTCGGCCATCAGCGACAGCACCAGCGGCGCTGTGTAACGCAGCAGCGAGGTCTTGAATCGACCGAGCTCGCCGACGTTGCGCTTCAACTGGTGCCGAGCAAACGAGAGGTGGCGGGCTTCTTCGGTGACGTGAATCCGCATGATTCGCTCGAGCAGCGGGTGATCGATCCCGTTGCGCAGGCCCTCGCGCTGAGAATGGTCGATGGGGTCTTCTCCACCGAGCACGAAGACGAAGAACAGCTCCGGGAATCGGGTCGCGAGCCCGACCACCTGTGGAGCGAGCATGCGAACGTGCAACGGGAAGTCGCCCGTGTCGAAGCCGGTGCGATTCACGAACTCCTGGAACATCAACGAGTGCTGCGACTCTTCGATGACCTCGTGGTAGGCGTAGCGGAACTCCGGCGCACCATTCGGATGCGTCAGCGCGTGTGCGAGCAGACCTCGCGACAAGATGTTCTCGAACACGAGCCCCGACCGCATCCGGCTCGCGATGATGTGGAGCCCGAGACGGCCTCGACGGCTCTCGTCGAGCGTCTCCCACCACTCGGTCTCGCCGATCAGCTGCTCGGCCGCGCCTGCCCATCGCGGGTCGTCGGGGTCGACTGCGAAGTCTGGCGAGTCCCAATCGATGTCTTCGTAGGCGTCGTAGTGCTTCTCGACGGACTGCCGGTTGAGACGGTGCACCAGCGCGGTCCACGCGTCATCGGTGAGCGCGGCGCGCGCCACGACGGTCTCTTCGTCGACGCCGGCCGACGATGCCGTAGCCGACGATGTGTCGTCGGTGCGAAATGGGGCGGTCATGTTTCCTCCTGGGAAGTATCGATCGCTGGGGTGGACGTCGAGTCCGAGGTGTGAATCGCGGAGTCGAGCAGCGCCGAGATGCGCTTGAATCCGTCGATGACTCCAACGGCCACTGCCGGGTCGGGAGCGGTGCGCTGTGCCAGCGCCAAGCCTTCGAGCAGCGAGACCGCGAAGTCAGGCACGATCTCGGAGAACGACAGGTCGGAGAACTCGTCGAAGTTCGCGTGCCAGGTGTTGCGAGTCCGCTCGATCAGACGAGCGCGAGCGAGCGTCACGGTGGCGGCGAGCTCCGGCTCGTGGTGTGCCGCTGCAGCGAACTCCATCCACGCGACGTGCACCGGTGACGAACAGATTTCCCAGAGCAGATCGATCGCCGCAGCGAGGCGGCCGTCGCCATCGCCGACCTTCTTCATGCCCTCTTCGAATCGCTTGACGTGCCCGTCGGCGAGCCAGTCAGCCGTCGCAGAGAACAGCGCCGCACGGTTCGGGAAGTGGTGCAGCATCGCACCGCGTGACACGCCAGCGCGTTGAGCGATCTCGGTCGTCGTCGCCCCGCGGTAGCCGACGTCGACCAGCGCAGCGACGGTCGCAACGATGAGCCGCGTCGTCGTTGCGTCGGTGCGCTCGGCTTGCGTGCGGCGGACGGTCATGGCACGACAGTACCCGGCTCGAGCAGAAACAGTCAATCGTGCTTGTAAGTGATCGACGTCACGTCGGACGTGTCATGATCCATGCGTGAGTCCTCGACCAGCGCCCGTTCGAATCGACGATCTGATCGCTCCTCGGTTCACCCCCGACATCGGCGGGGCGTTCGACCTCGTCGCCCCGATGGCGGCTGCTCTCGACTGGTCGCCCAGCGGCATTCTCGAGCAGGCAGCGAGCGACACGGGACTGGACGACTTCGGCGACGATCTGCACGTCGAACCTCTCACGGTGATCGTCGATTCACTCACACGTGAGGCCGGACTGTCGACCATCGGCCAACTGACCGTGCACGGCAACCTCGTCGGCCACGCCACACAGAAGTTGCTCGTCACCGATCTCATACGGCGCCATCCCGAGATCGCGGAGATCCCGATCGAGCGACCGATCGTGATCGCAGGTCAGGGCCGCACCGGTACGACACACCTTCACAACCTGATGGCCTCCGACAGTTCGCTGCGATCGATGCCGTACTGGGAGAGCCTCGAACCGGTCCCACCGCTCGCGGAACAGCGCCTTGCCGCAACGTCGCCTGCCGATGACCCGCGGTACCAGCGGTGCACCGACGCGCTGTCGCAACTCAACACAGTGCTTCCCCACTTCAAGCGGATGCACGACATGTATCCCGAGCACGCACACGAAGAGATCGCGCTGTGCGTCATCGCATTCGGCGGCATCGCACCGGAGACGATGGCCCCGCTCCCGACGTTCCGCGACTGGTACCTCGCCAGCGATCAGACGCCGTACTACCGGTTCATGAAGACGATGCTCCAGGTGATGACGTTCCAGCGCGGCGGAACACGCTGGCTGCTCAAGTCGCCTCAGCACGTCGAACAGTTGGGCCCGCTGATGGAGGTGTTCCCCGACGCAACCGTGGTGTGCACTCACCGCGACCCGGTGGCCGTGGCGTCGTCGATGGCCACGATGCTCGCCTACACCGCTCGCCTCGCTGTCGAGCCCGACCGGCTCCGTGATGTCGGCAGGTACTGGATCGATCGGATGGCGCGCATGTTCGACGCCATGGAGCGCGACCGACATCTCGTCCCCGCCGAACAATCGATGGACGTCGCGTTCGACGACTTCATGGCCGACGACATCGCGATGGTCAAACGCATCTACGATCTGGCCGACCAACCGTTCACCGATTCGACGGAGGCTGGCATGCAGGCCTACATGGCGGAACACCCCCGTGGTGTCCACGGCAGCGTGACCTATCACATGGCTGACGATTTCGGGATCGACCCCGCCGACCTTGCGACGCGACTCGCAAGCTACGCCGACCGCTTCGGCGTCTGAACCAGGTCACCCAGCCGGCGCGCGTCAGCCGAGATCGCTCAGCTTGACGACGGAGCACTCAGGCTTGGGTGGATCGGTTTCGGGCAGCAGGAACCGCCAGAAAACGGTGCCCAGACGATGACCTTCAGTGTCGAGCCAATTCGGAAGCCCTGGGTCGGTCGCACTGACGATGATCCGATACGTGCCGTCGTCCTCGAACGCAATCTGTGCGGCGTTGAGGCACGTCGTGCGGTCGCGGTAGTTCAGCGTCTGCATGTGTGCGTTCCAGAGCATGACGTTGGCGAACGGGCCGTCAGGGATCGTTCCGGTCATCACCAGAGCCTCGTCATCTGCCAAGTCCCATCGACCCATCGAGTAGAAGATGTCGGCAGCTCCTGGCACCGGAAGTCCGGTGTCGCGGAAGCTGAACGGCGTTGCGACCTCGTTGACGGTTTCACTGATGAACGGCACACCCGACGCCGTTCCCGGAATGCCCTGGCCGAGCGTGAGCTGTCGAAGGAACGCCACGCCGCGTTCGTAGCGAGCTGCCATGGTCGCATCGTCGAGCGGCGGGGGCGGGGGCACTTGTTCGATGGTCTCGATGTCGATGTCGACGGCGATCGATGAGTCGTTCTGTGCTGACACCGGCAGCTGGTAGTAGCTCCGCACCACGATCGCCACGGCATCCGCGTGGAGCTGCAACCAGTTGCCATCGCGTTCCTCGGCGCTGAAGACCAACTCGTACGTGCCGTCGTCGGCGACCTCGAAACCGCGATCGTTCAGATCACCGAGGAGGGGGCCGGCAAACGCTCCATCGGCGGCCTCGCCGTGGACGGTGAACGAGGTGTAGCACTGCTGATCGATTCGACCAGAAACCCGGTACGAGCGATCTCCACGAACCGGTGCGTAGTGATAGATCGCATCGGGATTGTCGCCTTGCAGCTTGCGCGCCGGCGTCACGATGTTGACGAACCGTGGATGGTCCGGGTCGGACTCGAGATACATCTCCGACATCGCCGACAAGGCTTGACCGACGTAGCGATACGCCTCGGCGATGTCGACCGGATCGGTGAAGCGCTCCGTGTCCAGCACATAGCGATCGCGCACTTCGCTGAGCGCGTCGATCAGCGAATCGAATGCGGCGGTCGTCTTGGGTGAACTCATTTCAACCTCCAGGCTCAGAGGGTCGACGGGTAGTAGCCGCCCACTGGGGTGTTGACGACGTCGGAGCTGAAGTCGGATGCGAACGGCCAGTCAGCCTCCTCGCCAGCGATGGGAGCCTGCACGAACTGTCCGTACTTGCCGCCGACCCGCTCACGACCGAGCAGCGACCATGCCTGGCGCTTGTAGGTCCAGTTGTCGGGTTGCAGGCGGTGACATTCGTTGAAGTGCTCGATCGCATCATCACGGTGACCATCGCGCCACAGCTGATTGGCGAGTTCGAAGTGCGCAGCGCCAGCCGACATCGCGGAGGATCGAGGCTGCGACGCAGCGATGACCTCATCGGGTTCCATCGCGAACGTGCTCGCCGCACCCTTGGCCACCCAGTCCCGAATCGCATCGGCATAGGCACCGCGGTCTTGACCCGACCCGAGCACATCCCATTGGCCAGGACCATCCTCCGGAGGGGCGGGCGCCGTCGGTGCGGAGCCCAAGGCCGGAATCGCATCGAGCATGTCGGAGGGCATCGACAGACCACCGCTCGGCCAGCCTGGCTCGGGCGGACGCACGATCATCCCGCCCTCGTCGATCCAGATCACGTTGGGAATGTTGACCACACCGAACAGTTCGCCCATTCGGTGAGTTGGGTCGAGCAACGATGGATGCTCCGGCGACGCTGCCTCGATCAAGTCGCGCGATGCGTCGGGACCACTCAACTCGAGCGAGACCGTGACGATCTCGAGACCGTCAGCGTGCAGTTCGTTACGCAGTGCCTGCCACCCGGGCAGGTCGAACGAACAACCTCAATAGGGAGCCCACGAGACGATCACGACCTTCTGGCCGCGCAACGACGACAGCCGAAACTCGTTGCCGTCGAGGTCACCGAGTACCAGGTCGGGCGCCTCGGCAGTGGTGAGCGCACGGTCTCCGATCGACTCGGGTCCAATCACCCAGCGATCGCGTGGCGCATCATGCACGATCGCCATGCCGAGCCGCTCGGCGGCCGAGCTCAGTTCGAACGCGCCGTCGCCGAGCGGCACGCACACCTCTCCCTTGCAGGCTCCCTGCGGCTTGATGTCCCAGCCGGATCCCGCCGCGAACTCGTCGGCGGTGAGGTCAAGCGTGTCGACGATCATGATCAGACCCTCCCGCGGTAGGTCGCCGAGGGCCCCGACGAGTCTTTGTTCAGTCGTTTGCTGAGATGGAGTCCCTCGAGGATGAACTCGATCGCGGACGCCACAGCTCCCGGCGACTCGTCGCCCGCCGTCAGGGCGAGCACAGGCTCACGAAGTGCGGTCACCTCGCCGATCAGTGCAGCGAGATCCGCACTCGTCACGTCTTCGCCGGTATGTGCGACCACACCTTCTTCGAACGCGTCAACGACCGCGCGCGTCTGCGCCGGGTCGACGGCCTCTTTGAACACAGTGAGCACGGCACCCTTGATCAACGAATCGAGGATCAGGCCTTCGCGACCTTCCTCGAGCGACTCGATCTCGATCTTGCCCTGCGAGCTCGCCGGCAGCGCTCCGAGGTCGTCGACGCGGGCAACGACGCTGCGCTCGCCCGCACGCAGGCCGCGACGTAGTGCGTTGGCCGACAACGCCTCGTAGTTGCTGACGCTGAGCCGAACACTCACACCACTGCGCTGGTTGACCTGGTTGCTCGCACGAGCGAGGTGCGTGAACGTGGCGACGACGTCAGTGAGATAGTCCGGCACGGTCACCGCGATGGGCCCG
>CALICC010000297.1 GCA_938049325.1 uncultured Ilumatobacter sp.
GGCCCCGACCCCGAGTGCGTCACCGGACACGGCGAGACGGCGATGCTCGCAGCAGCGGACGCGTCCGCGATCGTTCCCAAGCCGATGATGGACCACTCGAAGCCCGAGCGAGTTCCGGTCGCGATTTCCCGGCGCTGAACGGCGCTGCGGTCAGCCGCAGGTCGGGTCGACGGCTGAACCGCCCCCGGTCAGGTCAACTCGAACGGCGGGCCGAATCGGGGCGTTGTCTTTGCCCGTCGCAGGGCCACTCACGCTCGTCGACAACTCACCTGTCGCCGACTCGACGATCTCGGCCGAAGACTCGTCCGTGCTCAATTCGGCTGCCTTGGCGAAGAACCCGCCCGTCGAGAGTCGTGGTGTGGCCGTGGGCGGCCCGACAGCACGCGCCGTACCCGGCGTGACGCCGAGCAAGTTCGCGATCGAGGCCGGCAGCGGCTCGCTGCCGAGGAAACCGTCGGGCACCCGGTAGTCACCGCAGCCCGCATCGACTGCCGGCAGGTTGCCACCAACGACACGTGAACCCGAGCCTTGACCTGTGGATGCGCGATGCGCTTGCAGCGAGGAGCTGATCGCCTGCTGCGACGGCCAGCGCCCCCAGAGCGAGACGGTGCGGGCGGAGCCTGCGGGAGCCCAGAAGAGCGTGTTGTTCGAGGTGACGCCCATCTGGGCGGCCGAGCGCTGCTCGGTCCAGTCGTTCACGTGGAGCAGCTCGACGCCAGCACCAGTCGAGCCCACCACGTTGTTGCGGACCTTCACGCTCTGCACGTCGCGACGCGGGCCCTCTTCGACTCGGATCTGCCACTGGTTGCCGAACGCAGCGTTGTTCCACACCTGCGCCTGGGTCGATTCGAGGATCCAGATTCCGGATTCGCCGTTATTGATCGACGTATTGCCCGCGACGACGGTATTCGACGACAGCTCGATCTCGATGCCGCTGCGCTGGTTCGATTCGACCAGGTTGCGAACGACGTTGATATTGCGCGAGTCGATGTCGGTCCAGACGCCGGGCCCGTTGTTGTATGCAACGTGGCTGTTGCGCACCGTGAGTCCCGTGGTTTGAGTGACCTTGAGTCCGGCCGCTGAGTGGAACGGGTCGAACCCAGCGAGGTTGTTGCCGACGATCGACATCCGCTCGACGTTCACGTTCGTCGCGCGATCGGCGTGCACGCCCATGTAGCCGTTTTCGTTTGCTCGACCATTGCGCACCGTGACGTTTTGGCCGATCACCGAGATGCCGATCGCAGCGTTTTGCTCGGCGACCACGCCGTCGAGCACGACGTTGTTCGAGTACGCCCGGATCGCGGCCATGTGCCGGCGCTCGGTCGCGAATCGACGCACCGTCAGGTTGGTCAGACGCGAGCCGTGTGCGTTGTTCAGATAGATGCCCCACGAGCGATTCGACACGTCGACCTGCTTGCCGGTCGGGTCGTCGGCGAGCCAGATGCGGTCAGCGGCGGCGTCGTGATAGAACGATCCGCTGACGAGTTCGGCGCGCGACGCGGCCTGCGTCTGAGGCCACCCGTTGATGAAGACCTGGTCGGGCAACCCTGCGGTGAGATTGTTGCTCGGCACCATGGCACCGAAGTCACCCTTGAACTGTGTGGTCCAGCCATCGACGACCCACGCGCCACCTTCACGGCGCCAGCCAGAGACAGGCGTCGACCCGTCGATGATCGGTCGCTGACCGGCGGCTGCCCGGATATGGATCGACTTGCCGTACACCTGGATCGACTCGCGGTACGTCCCGTTGCGGACCTCGACGATGTCGCCGCTCGCAGCGCGATCGACCGCGGCGCTGATGGTTCGCAGCGGGCGGTTCTGGTCGCCGACTGCGCTGTCGTTGCCGTTGACGGCGACGTGCCACGTGTGTCCCGCCGAAGCGAGTTCGCCACGCGCCACAGCAACGAACAGCGTCGCGCCGAGCATCGCCAGCACAACCGCAATCGAGCGGCGGAACTTCGATGTCATCCGCGGCGCACCACCGGAGCGACAGGGCCGACACGGAGGTCTGCTGTGGGGGCAACGCCGATCATCTTGGCCGTTGCGCCGGGAAGCTCGCCGACGACGTCCATCGATGACGGCACGCGGTAGTCGAACGAACCGACGGACCGAGCGAACGGGTTGTCGTTCGCGGTGCTGAACGTTGCATCAGGACCAGCGCCGGTGACTTGGCGATGACTGCTCAACGTCGTCGAGAAGGCCGGGTAGTTCGGCCAGACACCCCAGCGGCTGATGTTGTTGGTCGCCGAATCGGGTCCGACCCAGTACGCGTTGCGGTCGACCGTGACACGCATCTGCGCCGCAGAGCGCTGCTCGGTCCAATCGTTGACGTCGAGGAGCGCCCGCGAGCCCGGAGCCGCAGCGCCCATCGTATTGTTACGAATTCGCACGCGGTCGACGTTGCGTCGCGGACCCTCTTCGACCTCGATCGCGTTGGGGTTACCGAAGCTGGCGTTGTGATACACACTCACCTGCTGGGACTCGAGGATCCAGATCCCGGCCTCGCCGTTGTCGAGCGCGACGTTGCTCACCACGTTGACGAAACTCGAGAGTTCGATCTCGATGCCGGCGCGTTGGTTCGACTGCACGAGGTTCTTACCGATCGTCACGTAGACGGTGTAGAGATCGGTCCAGATCCCAGGTCCGGCGTTGTGCGACACGTCGTTGTCGATGACCGCAATGCCGAGCGAGTTGGTGAACTTCATGCCACCCGCGGAGTGGAACGGGTCGTAGCCACGCGTGTTGTTGCTGCGCACTGCGGATCGTTCGATCCTGAAGTTCCAGAGCTCGTGTCCGTGCACACCGAGGTGTCCGTTGCGTACGAAACGGCCGTCGCTCACGGTGATGTTGCTCCCGATCGCCGATAGGCCGATGCGATGATTCTCCGTTGCGTGAACGCCTGAGACTTCGACGTTGTTGGAGTACACGCGGATCGCCGCCATCTTGCTGGCGGGGGTCGCATAGTTTCGAACGGTGATGTTGGTGAGCGACGAACCGTGCGCTCGGTTCAGATAGATGCCCCAGGCCAACCGGTTGTTGCCGTCGAGCACCGCACGCTGACCGGGCCGCGACTCGATGTGAACGGCCTTGTTGTAGACCTGGACCGACTCGGAGTACGTGCCGCCGGCAATGACCACCTTGTCACCCGAACGAGCGGCCTTGACAGCGTGGGAGATGGTGCGGTGAGGGTTTGCCCACGTGCCGTCGCTGGCGTCATTGCCCCACGGGGCGACATGCCAGTCGCGAGCAGCAGCAACGGGGTTGGAGTCGGTCGATGTGACAGCAACGAACGACACCAGGGCGACGACCATCGCGACCAGGGCATGCGCCGCGCGACGAGACGGCACTCCCGGGGCAGAGGGGACGGCAGACGAGGCTCGAGTCATCATGAGGGGGGTTCCTGACAAGTATGTGTCGAACGCATTGCACGCTCGCAACCGTATTGTAACAATAGCCCGCAATTGTCGTGAGGGATACATCGGGCGTTCTTTCCGGAGACTTGAGCGATTCTTCGAAATTTCTTGAGACTCGTTGTTTGAGAGCTCCAGCCTGCGAGGATCCACCCGTGGCGTTCGTGTTGCTCGTGCTGTCATATCTTCTCGGAACGTTCCCGAGCGCGTCCTGGATCGCGCGCGCGAACGGCATCGACATCTCGACATTCGGATCTGGCAACCCCGGCGCCTCGAATGTCACCCGAGCGTTGGGCTGGCGCAAGGGCATCTGGGTCTACGTCCTCGATGCACTCAAGGGCGCCATCGCGAGCGGCCTCGCGCTCGGCCTCGACGGTCGGCCGCTCGCCTACTGGTGTGGATTCGCGGCGGTCGTCGGCCACGTGTTTCCGATCTTTCGCCGATTCCGCGGCGGCAAGGGCGTTGCGACGGCGTCCGGCGTGCTTCTCGTTCTCAATCCGATGATCGCACCGTTCTCATTGGCCGTGTGGTGGATCGTCGCCCGTGTCACAGGGAAGGCGGTGATCGGGTCCGTGGTTGCGGTCGCCGTGGTTCCGATCGGGCTCGTCGTCATCGGCAGACCGTTGTGGGAGTTCGTTGCGATCGCCGGGCTGAGCGCGATGATCATGGCGACCCACTGGCGCAACTTCGGTCGCTTGATCCGGCGCGAAGA
>CALICC010000298.1 GCA_938049325.1 uncultured Ilumatobacter sp.
CGGTCAGTGAGGAGTTCATCACGCAGGGCTGATCAAAGCTGTCCGCGGACAGGTCCCGCCTCGACAGCTGGCTACTTCTCGAGGGCGAGGAGGTCCGCTGTCACGTCGACGTGGCCCGCATGTTGAAAGAGTTCCTCGATCACATGCAGGATGATCGAAGCGGTCGTCCACGGCCAAGTCCGAATCGGCGCTGTTGCTGGCTCCAGGTAGGTGGACCTGGGTTGAGGCTCCAGGGCGGCTTCGGCAGCAAGGTCAGGGAGTCTCGACACAAATTCCGCGACCAAAGATTCCAGATCGGCCAAACCCCCCGATGCCAAAAACTCGGCGTCACGGTCCCGCGCCGAGGGGCGACCCATGATGACGTGATCGAGCCACCAATCCGCGACACCTACGCAGTGCACGACGAGAGAGAACACCGAATTTGAGCCTTCGAGGTGGGGGCGGTCGCTCACCTGCGGGCCGAGCGCTGAGGCTTTCGCCATCATCCGGTCGAGCGCTAGTTCAATGAACGCCACGACATCGTTCTCGCCGAGCTCGACCATTACTCGACCATAGGTCGAAACGCGCTCATGTCAACACGGCGAACACGAGCACCCACCCGCTCGTGAGCGGCACGTCCGATCGGTCTGGCGCTCCAGATCGTGCTCTTACCGACGGTGTTCGGCGCCCGCCGGGGGGCATCGAACAATCATGCTGAGTGCGGTAACCGGACCGACGTTGGCAGGCTCCTCTCTGGTGATGAAGTTGATCGAGGATCGTAAAGAGTGGGCTGGGCTGGTCGATGCCGCCAGACGCGGCGATGCTGCGGCGTGGCCGGCGATCATCGATCGATTCGAGGATCTCGCAGTGGCCTCGGCGGTCGGCCTATGCGGCGATCTGGACGAGGCCCCTGACATCGCTCAAGAAGCGTTCGTGCTGGCGTTCCGTCACATCCGCGACCTTGACGATCCGGCAGCGTTCCCGGCCTGGATGCTCCAGCTGGTGCGGACCGCAACTCACCGTCGCACACGCCGGCGCCAGCTTGCTTCTGTGTCGCTCGACGCCACGACCCCCAACGACGGCGTCGGTGCGCTGGTGGACCCAACCGCCAGTCCCGACGAGTTGGTGATCAACGCCATCGAGCAAGCCAACGTTCGCGCCGCAATCGAACACTTGGCTGAGGGAGAGCGTTGCGTGATTGCGCTGCACTACCTGGCCGAGATGCCCTACGCCGACGTCGCTGCCTTCCTCAACATCAACGTCTCAGCCGCAAAGAAGCGGGCATGGTCTGCTCGCGCCCGACTGAAGGAGCTCCTTCCCATGGTCACCGACGCACTCACTGCAGCCCGCCCATCGGGCAACAACGACTTTCGGGACACGATCCTGTTGTTCCAAGCCATCCGGACCCACGACCCTGACAGCCTGAAACGGCTCCTCGCCGGCGATCCCACGCTGGCGACGGCCACAGAAGACTGGTCGCCAGCCGAGGGGTTCGAGTCGAGTCTCGGATTCTCCGAACGAGCAACGGCGTTGATCCGCGCTGCCGGAACCGGAAACGTCGAGCTGGTCCGGCTGCTCGTCGAGGCAGGCGCTCCGGTATCTGAACCTTGCCCGTGCGTTGATCATGAGAGCGCGTTGGTCACGGCCGTCAACATCGACGCCACTGACGTTGTCGACTACCTGCTCGAGCAAGGTGCGTCGGTTGACGACGGTGCGTTCGACGGTGCGTCCACCGCACTCCACGTGGCCGTTCATCGCAAGTATCCCCACCTGGTGCAGCGTCTGCTGGCAGCCGGCGCCAACCCGGCGGCAACCGACGCGAATGGGCGAACCGCAGCAGACTGGGAATCGCTCAAGGCCGTCCGCATCCCAGATACGAACCCGGACGAGTTCTTGTGGACTCGAATTCGCGCGATCGATCTCTTTGCGCCGCTCCGACATGGTGCGCTCGTCCACATCCCGCCTGCCTACGGACTGGGCGCCATGCGCGCCCTGTGCGGCATCGTCGATGCGGTCGCTCCAGCCCGATGGTGGATGGTCGGATTCGAACACGGACCGTACGAGCCGCTCGAGTTCGAGCAAGAAGCTCTCAACAGCGGAACGCCTGCCACGATCGACCTCGTCGGCAGCGGCGAAGCTGCAGACCGTCGTCGACGGTTCGCTTCGAGTCTGGAGCGCTTGACTGCAGCACCTGGCCACAAGGTGGTCATGTGCGTGCCAGCTCCCGGCCACGAGCACGACGTCACGCTCACACTGCCGGGCCTCCAGGCCAACCCGTCTGTGCTCACCACCGTCGTCGTGGCCCCGTACTCAACCGAGCCGCCATCCATACCCGAAGCGCTACCGGAAGGATTCGATGCCCGTCTCACTTTCGACGGCGCCCGCGCCCGGGCTCGCCGCTGGCCCGCTATCGAACCCAGCCGCACCCTCGCCCGGGTCTATCCCGACGCTCGCCATGAACACATCGCTGGCGTCGCCCGGACAGCGCTCATCGAATACGCCCTCAGCGACCCAGAATTCGCACTGCCTGACCCACACACATTCGACAACCCGGATACGGCCCACCAGGCTCAGACGCTGGTGCGCTATCTCACCCACGCGTTCCGACCATTCGAGATGCTTTCGGCAACACCAGCCGCCGACACCACAATCGACGAACTCCTCAACAACGTCGAACACATACTCAACCTCTGACACCAACGCCGAGTGATTCAGTTCCTCGTCGTCGCTGAGTGGTGCCTGTGCGCCAGCGCAACCCGATCAGACGCGCCTCGCGTCAGCGGGCTGAATCATCGCTGCTGTAGCTTCGCCTCATGGGTGGAAACGTGTCTGAGCGACATCACGCGATCACCCCCTACTTCACCGTGACGGATGCGGATCGCTTGATCGCATTCATCACCGAAGTGTTTGACGGACACCTCCTGATGACGGACCGCAGCGACAACGGTCGCGTGCGTCACGCAAGGGTCCGC
>CALICC010000299.1 GCA_938049325.1 uncultured Ilumatobacter sp.
TTCGTTGTCCCAGATGAGCGCCTTCATCTTGACGAGGTCGACGAGACCGGCGTAGGCCTTGACGGCTTCGGGGCCACCAGCGCCGATGGGCAGCTGGATGACGAGCGGGTTGGCCTGCAGGCGCTCGATGACCATGTCGACAGTGCGGTAGAAGTCGGCACCGATGCGGTCCATCTTGTTGACGAAGCACATGCGCGGCACGTTGTAGGTGTTGGCCTGGCGCCACACGGTTTCGGTTTGCGGCTCGACGCCAGCAACCGAGTCGAACACAGTGACCGCGCCGTCGAGCACGCGGAGCGAACGCTCCACCTCGATGGTGAAGTCGACGTGGCCAGGGGTGTCGATGATGTTGATGCGGTGGTCGTCCCACACACACGTGGTGGCAGCGGACGTGATCGTGATGCCGCGTTCCTGCTCCTGCTCCATGTGGTCCATGGTTGCGGCGCCGTCGTGAACTTCACCGATCTTGTAGCTCTTGCCCGTGTAGTAGAGGATGCGTTCGGTCGTGGTGGTCTTACCGGCATCGATGTGCGCCATGATCCCGATGTTCCGGGTGCGCTCCAGGGGAAACTCTCGCTTGGCCATACTGCGTCCTACTTCCGAACTGCTCTTCTACTCTCAAGGGGCTACATGTTCTGGTCGATCCGGAACACTGTCGCGATGCGCAAGACGCGCAAGCACGGCGTGCGAGTGTACCGGCTGAATCTTCCCGCCAACCCGTGGCCACGCGGTTTCGCGGCCCTTCTCCGGGCCGGTCCGGACGGTTCGAGAGATCCGTGTCAGCGCGGCTGGTCTGCCCAGCGAGCGCAGTCGGCGAACTCGTCGATCACAGCCATTGCGGCAAGCGCCCCTGACGCCGTCACCACGCGCCCGGCCTCATCGGTTGCGGTGCGCGATGTGGTCACCGTTGCACCGAGCGCCGCGAGTTCCTCATGCGCCAGCCAATGACCGGTCGCTGTCCGACCGTCGAGGCGACCGACCGACGCCAGCAGCAACGAGCCGGTCGACATGGCGAGGATGCCGCGCGCATGCCCCGCGGCCTCATCCAACCAACGTCGAAGCGCCTCGTCGTCGACGAGCTGCTTCCAGCCGAGCCCACCGGGAACCACGAGGACATCGATCGGCGGAGCCGTCGTCGGTGTGTATTCGACGTCGACCTCCCGAGACGGTTCGACGGCGTGAACCCGTCCCGCCACCGGGCCGATCAGTACGACGTCGGCGATCATGCGGTCGGAAAGTGCGGTCACCGGTTCGTCGATTTCGCGACTCGAGACACCACGGTACGCGAGCACCCCAATCGTTGCGGTCGGATCGGAGCGGCGCCGACCGGTGATCGCTGGAAACTGAGTTGCGCACACCGGACTGGCTCGACGGCCCGTCAGGACCTCGACCAATCGTGGAGGCACGGCCAAGCGACTCAGCCGACGTTGCCTTGGATGTATTCGTGGAGCTGATCGTTTTCGCGTTCGAGCTCGATCAGCCGGTACTTGACGACGTCGCCGATCGAGATCATGCCGCCGATGGCACCGCGTGCGTCGAGGACCGGCAGGTGTCGAATTCGACGTTCGGTCATCATCGACATGAGCGAGTCGATCGAGTCACCCGGGTGGCACGTGTAGACCTCGGCCGACATCGCGCTCGCCACGTCGTGGTCGAGCGCTGTGCTGCCGAACTCGGCGAGCGCACGAACGATGTCGCGTTCGGAGATGATGCCGTCGAGGCTTGCCCCGTCGACGCTCGCAACGAGCGCCCCGAAGCCTTCCTCACGCAAGATGGCGGTCGCGTCTGCCAGCGAAGCAGTGGGGGCAATGGTCGCAACAGCGGTGCCCTTGACGGACAGGATGGTCTGGACATTCATGGCGGATCCCTTCCCTGGAGAGATCCATCATGTTAGTGCACTCGTGAAACCGCGTCTTCCGAGGTGGCCACGACGGCACCGAAGGTCAGCCGCCGCTCGGCTCCGGCTCGGCCGGCACGGTGATCAGATAGCCGGCGATGTCGACGGTCAGATGCGTTGCGTTGCTCGTGTACAAACACAGTCGTCCGAGTTCGTCGAGCTTCGCCACGATCTCGTTCCCACCGTTGACCTGATCGACATGGTTCAGACTCGATGCCATCGGCAGTTCGGGTTCGCACGGATGCACCGTGACGAATCCGAGGCCGTCGGGCCGGACCACGGTGACGTAGACCACCGCAGCATCGATCTCGTCGGGAATCCCATTCCGTCCAGTGACCTGCAGCGTGTATTGCGAACCTGCCTCGCGTCGACCTTCGCCGCGGCTGATCCCGTCGATGGTGTTGCCCGCCCTCCGAGTGTCGAGCAGTCGGGCCGGGTCGAGCTGACTCATGTTGCTGCCGAACGGGATGTACCCGACGACATCGAGCGTGAGATGAAGCGACCCGGAGGTGAAGAGGCAGAGTTCGCCGTCAGCGGTCAACGGGGCGATGATCTCGTTGCCACGATTCATACCAGGGGCGTAGTTGAGCGATGCCGCAACCGGTAGATCGTCGAGACAAGCGTGCGCTGTGACGTAGCCGACGCCATCGGCGCCGACGGCGGTGAGATTGACGACCGCTGCGTAGACCTTTTGCGGCACGCCAGCACGACCGGCGACCTGCACGGCGACCTCGCCGCCGCCGACCGTGAGTCCACCACCCTGCGACGCTTCATCGATGGTGCGCTGCCCACCCGTTCGAGTTTCGAGCAGTCGCGCTGGCGCAACGGGCTCGTACAACGAGTCCGCCGCTACGAATCCGACGACGTCGACCCCGAGGTCGGCGGCAGCGGAGCTGAAGAAGCATGCAGAGCCTGTGGCGCTCAGGGTGACGATCACTTCGTTGGCCACGTTGATTCCGACGCCGTAGTTGAGTGACGACGCGACTGGCTGCGGATCCGAACAGTCGAAGGCGGTGACGAAGCCGACCTCGTCCGCTTGCAGTGCCGTGACGTTGACGATCACCGCACGGGCGTCGCTGGGCACGTCACCGCGACCAGCGAAGTCGACCTCGTAGGTGTCGCCCGCGCGGAGTCGGCCCTCGGCCGCGAACTGCTCGTCGAAGGTTTCGCCGGTCGGTCGCGTGTCGGCGAATCGCAGCGGGTCGACCGACGTGAGCAGCGGCGCGTCTTCCGGTGGGTCGACCGGCGGATCCACAGGTGGGTCGACCGGAGCGTTCGCGAACGTTCGCGCACAGCTGCGGTACGGACCGGTGCGGGTCGGTCGCGTTTCGATGCCGGTCACGGTGGCGTTGACCGTGCCGCCAGCTCCGGCGACCACGGCAGCCCACACGTCGGCGGGCGCGATGTAGTACGTGTCGGTGATCGGCCCCGACGAGAAGAGTTGAACGTTGTTGGCCTCGTTGTAGAAGTCGACCTTGAACTTGTCGTTGGCTCCGAAAACGCCGCCGTTACCCATCGACCACGAGAGCGTGGGCGCCGTGTTTCCACCGGCCTGGGCCGGCGGTTCGTCGAAACGCGGCGCAACGTTCATCTGGCTGAACACGCAGTTGACGGCGTTGTGTGCGACGCCACCGAACGGCGCGAAGATCGAATACGCGTCGGACAGCGTGTGCGGCTCGGCCATCGTCGGAGGCACCCCAGCAACCAGGGCATCCCAGATGCCTTGGTCGCCGAGCTCGACCTCGTCGAGCCCGTCGTCCACGTCGTCATAGAGGTCCCACAGGACCGCCATCACCGTGGCCTCGTTGTCTTCGCCGAGCGTGAGGTCCGATTCGAGGTCGAAGTCGATCGAGAGGTCTTCGGTGTCTTGGTAGCCGGTGTCGCCAACGTTGGGAATGTTCAAGTCAGCCGCGCCCATTTCTTGCAGCAGAGACACAGCGAAGTACGTGGGCCAACCTTCGCCCCAGGCCAAGCGGTTGGCGACGTCTTTGTCGAGGCGGTCACCGAGGTTCTCGTTGCTCGAGTGCCGGCCGCCCGGGTTGTCCTCGATGTCGATGCGGTCGGCCACGAAGTGACCGAACTCGTGGATCATCACGTCCCAGTCCCACCGGTCACGTTGCAGCATCTCGATGCGCACGCCGTCGTAGAAGGACCCGCGGCCCGGGAACACGATGTCGACGTCGGGGAACGCCATCGACGTCACCGTGGGCAGGTACTCCCGAGCGATGAGCATCGCGTTGTGCAGCGAGAAGGCCGTGTGGTTGTCAGCGACGTTGTTGGCGACGAAGGGAACCGTGAGCGTGTCGCCCGCCATGACACCTTCGGTGGTGGTGCTCGCGATGATCTGCGTCTCGTAGTCGACGACGTTGAAGATCGGATCGGCGTCGTACACGATCTCGAAGCCCGGACTTGCGGCAAGCAACCGAACGTAGATGTCACGAGAAAGCGACGCGGTGGGAATCTCGGCGGAGTAGGCCCCAGTGTCGTCGGTTTGCGTGAGCAGAACGACCACATCATCGCCCGACGAAGCGTCGACGATCTCGACATACGCCTGACGCACAGAGTGGGTGCCGCCCACGGAATCGGTCCACTCAGCGGTTCCCGACACGCAGATCATCGAGGTGTCACACGGGGCAATCGCGTTGGCGACGCCGATGTCGACCGGCGATCCGGACTTGGCCAACTGCGTTTCGACCTCGGCCTCGAGCGGGCTCACGGTCCCGGACGCCCTGAGTAGTGCCGCACGCCGGAGCGCGAGATCCTGAGTTCCGATCTCACTGACGACCGTCAAACCCAACACCGCATCGACCCACACGGTGTCGGACGAACGGACAAGCGCACCATCGGCCCGACGCCCGGTCAGGGTGGCCGTGACGGAGCCCGCCCCGCGGACGTTGGACACTTCGGCGATCGCCGAGACAGAGCTGCCTGACGCCACGGTTTGTGGCGTCGAGTCAACGTCGACGCCACCGGTCGAACTCATCGTGAGCAGCGCATCGGAGAGATCGGACGGTGACACGATGTCGATCTGGGTTCGTTGCGGAGCGTCGGTCAACGACTGTGCGTCGATCTCGACCGAGGCGGATGCGAGCACTTTCACACCGGACGCGTGCGAAGTGTGTGCCGCCGACGCGGCATGACTTTCAGACGCTGCGTGACCTTCACGGACTGCGGTGCCTGCAGACGCTGCGTGATCTTCGCTGGCTGCAGGCGCGGGCAACACCGTCACTGCGGTCGCGGCGAACGCAGAGAGTAAGAGGTTCATTCTCATTCGAATTCTCCGTCCGTGGGCCCCGTGTTGTGGCACCATATCCGGCGAAAACGCCGAAGGCCCGGGCGAATCGCCCGGGCCTTCGTGAACTTCTCTATGCGTGACTACAGTGTCACCAACGGTAGTGGGCGAACGCCTTGTTGGACTCTGCCATCTTCTGAATGTCGTCGCGACGCTTCATCGCTGCGCCGAGGCCATTCGCGGCATCGAGCAATTCATTGGCGAGACACAGTGCCATCGACTTTTCGCGGCGCGCACGGCTGTAGTCGACGATCCAGCGGATCGACAGCGTGGTCGAGCGCCGAGCCGGCACTTCGACGGGCACCTGGTACGTGGCACCACCGACGCGGCGGCTGCGCACTTCGAGCGGCGGCTTCACGTTGTCGATCGCACGCTTGACGGTGTCGATGGCGAGTTCGTCGCCTTCGAGCTTGCTCTGCACGATTTCCATCGCGTCGTACACGATCTTCTCGGCGATGCTGCGCTTGCCGTGCAGCATGACCTTGTTGATCAGCTGCGTGATGACCACAGACTTGTAGATCGGGTCGGCGACCAGATCGCGGCGGGGAGCGGGACCTTTACGAGGCATCTTGGGTCACTTCTCCTTCTTGGCGCCGTAGCGGCTGCGGGCCTGCTTGCGGTTCTTCACGCCGACTGCGTCGAGCGTGCCGCGGATGATCTTGTAGCGCACACCCGGGAGGTCGCGAACACGACCGCCACGCACGAGCACGATCGAGTGCTCCTGCAGGTTGTGGCCTTCACCGGGGATGTACGCGGTGACTTCGATACCGGAGTTCAGACGAACACGGGCGACCTTGCGGAGCGCCGAGTTCGGCTTCTTCGGCGTGGTCGTGTACACGCGGGTGCACACTCCACGACGCTGCGGGCTGCCCTTGAGCGCCGGCGTCTTCGACTTGGTGACTTTCGAGCTGCGCCCCTGACGGACGAG
>CALICC010000300.1 GCA_938049325.1 uncultured Ilumatobacter sp.
CGTCGCTGAGTGGTGCCTGTGCGCCAGCGCAACCCGATCAGACGCGCCTCGCGTCAGCGGGCTGAGTTTTCGCTGCTGTAGCTTCGCCTCATGGGTGGAAACGTGTCTGGGCGACATCACGCGATCACCCCGTACTTCACCGTGACGGATGCGGATCGATTGATCGCATTCATCACCGAAGTGTTCGACGGACACCTCCTGATGGCGGACCGCACCGACAACGGTCGCGTGCGTCACGCAAGGGTCCGCATCGGGGACTCGATCGTGATGCTGAACGAGGCCAGCGAGGACTACACCGCGAACGAGTCGCAGATGCATCTCGTCGTCGACGACGTCGATGCGACGTTCGCCCGAGCCCTCCAACACGGCGCATCGACACTCATGGAGCCGAACCTTCGTCCTCACGGCGATCGCATGGCAGGGTTCCGCGACCCGTGCGCCAACACCTGGTGGATCGCAAGTCCCGGCTGATCCTCGACGAGCCGACTGAGTGCGTTCCGCAGGGGCCGTACCCGGCTCACGCTGAAGGCTGAACCACGATCTTGGATCTGACGTGTCCCGATCCGATCTCGGCCAACCCTTCCGCCACGCCGTCGAGCCCGACAGTGCGCTGCACCTGCGGGATGAGCTGACCGCTCGCGAGCAGTTCGCCGAGAAACGCGAGATCGTCGGCGTTGGCACTTGCGACGAACTGAGCGAACGACTGACTCGAGCGCTTGCATGCCCACCACATGCGCGCGGAGTAGCGCATCGGATCGAGCCACAGGTTCTCCTTCGGCCCACTCACCGAGATGTAGCGGCCCGCTGGCTTCAACACGCTCAGGTTCTCCTGCGGCGTTCGACTCCCGACGTTGTCGAGCATCACATCGAAGCGAGCGCCTCCGGACACGAAGTCATCGTTCGTGTAGTCGATGACTTCATCGGCACCAATCGCCCGGACCATGTCGACATTGCGGGTACTGCACACCCCCGTCACCTCGGCACCCAACGCCTTCGCGATCTGCACCGCGAACGTCCCGACGCCGCCGGCGGCCCCGTTGATCAGCACGCGCTCGCCGGGCTGCAGGTCGGCTTTCGTGCGCACTCCTTGCACGGCGGTGAGCCCCGCTGCCGGTGTTGCTGCGGCTGCCTCGAACGACACACCCGTCGGCATTTTCACGACGTGCTTCGCAGCGACCTTGAGGTATGGCGAGCAACCGCCTCCACCGCACTCGCCGAAGACCAGGTCACCGGGCTCGAATGTGGTCACCTGGGCTCCGACAGCCACCACGGTCCCTGCGACGTCCGCGCCCGGCACGATCCGTTTCGGACGACGCAACCCGTTCATCAGGCGCAACATGTACGGCGTGCCCGTCAAGAAGTGCCAGTCCAACGCGTTGAGCGACGACGCCTCGACGTGCACCAGCACGTCATCCGCCCCTGGCGTCGGCACCGTGATCTCCTCGATCGCGACGACGTCGGGCGTGCCGTAGCGGCGCGCAACCGCCGCCCGCATCGTCTTGGGCAACTCGAACCGGCGTGGCTGCGTGCTCTCTGACATGTGGTCCCTCTCGGTGTGAACGTACGCTGTACGTTCTATAACGTACAGCGTACGTCGTCAACCCCTGCACCACATCACCTCCTCCCCCGAGCGAACGGACCAACGCCCCATGCCTGCTCCCCAACGCACTCCCCTGACACGCGACGGAATTCTCTCGGCCGCGATCGACCTGGCCGACGCCGACGGCGTGACCGCGCTCTCGATGCGCAACCTGGCGCGCCGATTGGGGTTCGAGGTCATGGCGCTCTACAACCACGTCGCGAACAAGAACGAACTGCTCGGACTGATGGTCGACTCCGTGGCCGCGGAGATCGGTGAACCGGACGACGGCGCCGACCCGCTCGCCACGGTTCGTTCGATCGCGATCGCGACACGATCAGTCCTGGTCCAACACCCGTGGGCATCCGAGCTGTGGCTCAAGCATCTGCCGGGGCCTGCGCGCAGCCGCCAGATGGAGATCTTGCTCAGCGCGCTCGAGTCGAGCGGGTTGTCAGCTGAACTGGCCCACCACGGATTTCATGCGGTCACGAACCACGTGCACGGGTACACGCTCCAGGAACAGGGTCTCGATTTGGGCAACGACACCGAGAGCTTCGAAGACAAGGGCCACGAGTACCTCGCAACGCTGTCGGAAGAAGACCATCCGCATACGATCGCGCACGTCCGCCAGCACCTCGACGGCGAAACGGCCAGCAGCTTCGAGCTGGTCTTGGATTTGATTCTCGATGGTCTCGTGCGCCTCAACGACGCCGCGACGTGACGTCGGCGGACGTCAGCTCACGCCGAGGAGATCGACGACGAAGACGAGCGTCTCGTTCGGCGCGATCACACCACCGGCGCCCGCTGCGCCGTAACCCATCTCCGGCGGAATGGTGAGCTGACGGCGCCCACCGACCTTCATGCCCTGCACACCGGAGTCCCAGCCTTGGATGACCTGGCCTTGGCCGAGGCCGAACGAGAACGGCTCCATGCGGTCCCAGGATGCGTCGAACTGTTCCCCGGTCGACCAAGAAACGCCGACGTAGTGAACGCTCACCTGCTGGCCCGCCGCCGCTTCGTCACCGTCACCAACCGTGAGGTCGTCGATCTGAAGTTCGGTGGGCGGGTTCTCGGCGGGGATGGTGATCTCTGGCTTGCGCATCACGAAAAGCTATCGGCCGCGATCGGCGAGCACCTCGATACCCACGTCGCCGGCACGCTGCCCAATCGAGAGCAGGTACCGACCGGGTTCGGTCCACCAAACACCGTCGCGACGCACGTCGAGCTGTTGCCAATCGATGTCGATCGTGACCGATCGTGTGGCGCCGGCAGCAACCACGACCCGTTGGAAGCCGACCAGGCGCCGCTGCGGTCGCTCGACCGACGACTCGTCGACGCCGGCAAACACGAAGACGACGGTGGATCCATCACGCTCCGACGTATTGCGCACCTCGACTGAGACCGACGACGCATCGCCCGAAAGCGCGGCCACCGACAGTTCGAACGACGCATACCCCTCCCCCGCACCGAACGGGAACTGCGCAACGTGTCCTTCGGCATCGAGGTGCCATTGACCGTGGAGTAGCCCATAGGTCTCCTCGGTGGCGTCCTTGTCGAAGTGCACGAGATGGGCCTCGTCGGCCGGAACGGCGAACGGAAGCCGGCCTGCGGGCTCGGATCGGCCGACCAGAACATCAGCGAGTGCGTGGCCGCCTTCGACCCCCGAGTACCAGGTGACCAGCACGGCGCCGACCGAGGAAGCCCAGGGCATCATCACCGCCGACCCGCACTGCACCACGACGACCACGCGATCGCTCAGCGCCGCTGCTGCAGCGATCAATGCCTCGTCGTCGTCGGACAAGCGCAGCGAAACACGATCGCCACCGGGCGACATCCCGCCGACTGCGGCACCATCGTCGGGTTCGATCTCGTCGGCGGCCGGTTCGGGCGACAGTGTTTCTGGCGTCGGACCCGCTTGGAACCCGAGCTCCGGATGATCCATCGGCGGGAAGAGGTCACCCGCCAACGCCAACGTGCCCGCGTTGTCGATGTACTCGCCCTCGTCGTGCTTCGTGTATCCGACGACCACGACGACGAGGTCGGCCGACGACACAACGCTGGCATCATCGATGACGTCGCTGTGTGTCACGCGGCTCGCGCCGAACTCCTCGCGCAGCCCGTCGAGCGGCGTCACGACGGTCGTCGACTTCACGTCGGACGACCCACCGTCACCCAGATTCGGTCGGTTGGCCAACCGGCCCAAGACCGCAACTCGCTTCGTCGATGACCCTTCGACCGGCAGCATGCCGGCAACGTTGCTCAGCATCACGGTCGATGCCGACGCGACCTCTCGCGCCAACGCTCGGTGCGGTACTGCCCCCACGACATCGACGCTCGGCTGGTGGTCGAACACGTCAGCGAAGCGCAGCAGCGTTGCGACGGTGCGCTCCACCGAGCGGTCCACCACTGCCTCATCGAGTTCGCCCGATTCGATTGCGTCACCCACGTGCATGAACCGGTGCTGACGGAACGGCATTTCGATATCGAGCCCGGCACGCACCGACTTGACTGCGTCGCGGAGACCGAAGATGAAGTCGGAAACGACGAACCCGTCCCACCCCCACTCGTCGCGCAGGATCTCGGTGAGCAACGTCTCGTTCTCGCCGCACCACTCGCCATTCACCGAGTTGTACGCACTCATCACCGACGCGACGCCGACATCGGCCACGTGTCGGAAGTGCGGCAGGTACACCTCGTGCAGCGCGCGTTCGTCGACCGACACGTCGACGGTGAAGCGGGCGTTCTCCATGGAGTTGAGCGCGAAGTGCTTCATGCACGCCAACACGTGGCGTTGCAGCCCCCGGGTCAGCGCGGCCGCCATGCGGCCGACGTGGTGCGGATCCTCACCGTAGGTTTCTTGCGCTCGGCCCCACGCTGGATGACGCAGCAGGTTCATGCACACGGCTCCGGTGAACGTGGCCCCGCTCGCACGTAGCTCCAGTCCGATCGCGTCGCCGACACGCTCCTCGAGCGCCGGGTCGAACAACGCCCCGCGCGCCATCGACACCGGGAACGCGGTGCCGTCCGCGATGACCGCACCGCGAGGTCCGTCGGCGAACTCGATCCCTGGTATCCCCAACCGATCGACGGCAGCGGCGGGCCAGGTGTGTCGGTAGTAACCACCCTGCGTCATGTCCGCGATGCCTGGCCAGAACGGCGTGTCGCCGTCGAGACAGTCGAGCTTCTCGGCGAGCGTCAGGCCCGCCACCAGCTCGGCTGCCTCGGAACGAGGGTCCGCGCCTGCACGAACTCGTTGCACGCTGTCGGCGAAGGAGCGCACCAACTCGCTCATGGGTTCGCGAGCAGGTCGATCAGGCTCGAGGTGTCCCATCGTTCGCCGCCGCGCTGTTGGATCTGTGCGTAGAACTGATCGACGAGCGCGGTGACCGGCAACCGGGCGCCATTTCGAGCGGCTTCGTCGAACACGATGCCGAAGTCCTTGCGCATCCATTCGACGGCGAAACCGAAGTCGAACTCCCCGGCGGCCATCGTGCGCGCCCGGTTCTCCATCTGCCAGCTTTGCGACGCGCCGCCGCTGATCACGTCGACCACCTGGTCGACGTCGAGATCTGCACGCTTGGCGAAGTTGATGGCCTCGGCAAGCCCTTGGATCAGGCCGCCGATGCAGATCTGGTTGACCATCTTCGTGAGTTGACCGGCGCC